>NZ_DASYBS010000065.1:0-217735 GCF_036500665.1 Cedecea sp. | reverse complement strand
ATAGCCGTGGTCGACAACTAACTTTGCAGCTTCGAGTTTAAATTCTGCCGTGAAATGTTTTGCCATTGGGTCACCTGTGGTGTTGGGGAGGTGAGAATATCACCTTCCGATCAGGTGGCCAGTATCAGTGTGCCACTACATGGCTTCTTGAATATGACGTCGATTTCCCGGAAGAACTAGCTCTCATCTGGAGCAAGATACTGACGCGAAGGGTTGAGGCAGAGCACGTAATCGAAATTTCCAGAGCTATACACAGGGAGGCAGCGTAATGGCTTGCAATATCGTTCAGCGGGTTTTCGATATCGTTAACCCGCTTAAAGCAGAATTCGAGCAGGTATGCAGCGAGCCGTCGATCAACTTCAAGCGCGAGTCTGAGTTCGCTATGCAGATTTTCGCTAACAACGATTATCTGGCCGGAGTCGCAGCAAATAATACCGTATCGACCCGCAGCGCGATTATGAATGTCGCAGCTATCGGCGTAACTCTTAACCCGGCTCAGAAACTTGCATATCTGGTTCCTCGCAAAGGCGCTATTTGCCTCGACATTAGCTACATGGGCTTGATGCACATCGCCCAGCAGTGTGGAGCGATTAAATGGTGCCAATCAGAAATTGTCAGAAAGAACGACAACTTCAAGCGCACCGGCATAGATAAACCTCCAATGCATGAGTTTGAAGATTTCGACACGATCGAAAATCGTGGCGATGTGGTTGGGGCCTACACAGTCGTAAAAACAGATGACGGCGACTATCTGACGCACACCATGCGAGCAGAAGACATCTTCTCTATTCGTGACAGGTCTGAGGCATACAAAGCCTACAAGGCGAAAGGAAAGGTTTGTCCATGGGTTACCGACGAAGAGCAGATGATACTCAAGACCGTAGTGAAGCAGGCCGCCAAATACTGGCCTCGCCGCGAGCGCCTGGACGCCGCCATTGACTACGTGAACACGGAAGGTGGCGAAGGAATCAACTTCAACCAGGAGCGCCAGCCAGAGCGCGACATCTCCCCAGCTTCTGATGAAACCCTACAGACCATAACCGACTTACTCATTCAGCTAAATAAAACGTGGGAAGCAGACCTGCTGCCTCTTTGCTCTCAACTCTTCCGTCGCCAGATACCGGCAGCTGCAGAACTTACAGAGATTGAAGCAGTTAAGGCTCTCGACTTCCTACGTAAAAAGGCGGCCGCATGACACCTGAAATAATTCTGGATCTCACAGGGATTGACATACTCCATGTTGAGCAGGGAAGCGAAGACTGGTTAAGGCTCAGGCTTGGCGTCATTACCGCTTCAGAGGTTTCTAACGTTATCTCCAAACCTCGCAGTGGTACTAAGTGGTCAGGCATGAAAATCTCATACTTTCACACTCTGCTGGCTGAAGTATGCACCGGAGTGGCGCCGGAGATTAATGCCAAAGCTCTAGCATGGGGTAAGCAGCATGAGGACTCGGCAAGGACGCTGTTTGAGTTCACCACGGATGTTCAGGTGACCGAAGCACCAATACTGTTCAAGGATGACTCCCTACGTACCGCCTGTTCTCCTGACGGCCTGTGTAGCAACGGATTTGGCCTTGAGCTTAAATGCCCGTTCACCTCCCGCGACTTTATGAAGTTTCGCCTGGGTGGATTCGATGCCATCAAGTCAGACTACATGGCGCAGGTTCAATACAGCATGTGGGTTACCGGAAAAGATGCCTGGTTCTTCGCAAATTACGACCCGCGCATGAAGCGAGAAGGCATTCATCATGTGGTAGTTGAACGCGATGATGCATACATGAAGGACTTCGACGAAATGGTGCCTGAGTTCATTGAGAAGATGGACGAGGCACTGGCAGAAATCGGCTTCACCTTCGGAGAGCAATGGAAATAGCCCATGAAAGGCATCTACGACCCCATAACCGTAGGCCGCGTCACCCTTCCCTATCTCTACCAACGTCGCGGCTGGATTACACCAGATAACCGAATCGAAACCAACGTATTCAAAGCCCAATTAATCGCAGAGAAAGAAAACGAGCGGCTAAAGCTACTGGCCGCCTCGCTAGGTCTTTGCGCCTGATAACAGGAAAACATCATGAAGCTTCACATCGAAATCGGTAAATACGTCATTGCCGGGACTGCTCACGACCTAGTTTTACGCGAGAAGGTAATCATTGAGAAGGGGGATAACGCTGGTAAAGAAGGACTCAGTTCGGCTCGTTATTACTCCAAATTTGAACACCTAGTGAAAGAGCTTTGCCACCGCGAAATCCTTACCTCTGAAGCTCAATCTTTACAGGCGCTGGTTCTGCATATTGAAAACCTCAGCCAGTCCGTCAGCAAACAAATCACTGAATACGTGGAGCGTGAGCATGTTTAGCCATCAGTTCAATCCCGATATCACACCGGGAGATATCGTTGCTCGCCCTAAATTCAAGCAGTCCCCCATGCCCACCAAAGCAGAGCTATTAGCTCGCTGCAGCTTTCCGAGTGTGAACACCAATCGTCACCTGGACCGGATGATACGCAATGGAAACAGCAGAGCTTAACGCCATTCGCGCCACCGCTCGTCAGTGCTGGAAAGAGATTCAGGGAGCATGGAAGGCAGAGGAAGCCAAGAGCATAAAAGACAGGGAAGTCATTAACCGCAGAATCCTTCTCAGCTACGAGCGCCGCATATCTCCACGATTCACTATCTATCAACTCCTCTATCACATTGGCGTCATTAACGGGACGCTTAAGGAGCGGTGATGAAACAGCAAGCAATGCGTCAGAAAGCAATTATCGGCACCAACCAACAGACCGGGGAAGCACTCTATTTCCCCTCTCCTTACTACGCGCCGGGATTTAAACGCGGCGGCATTAATGAAGCAATTAGTGGCCGGGCTAAATCTCATCGCGGTTACACATGGCGCTATGCGACTAAGCAAGAGCGCGAACAACACGCACAGCATTGAGGGTATGGAAATGACAGTTAAGCGCTACGAAGCAATGCACAGAGATGTATGGGACGACGAGTCAGGAAAGTTTGTCCGATACGAAGACTACGCCGAACTCCAGCGCCAGTTAACCGCCTACGAAGCCACGGTGACGAACCTTAAGGCGCAGGCGCAGGGGCTGGCGGCGGAGAATGAGTTAGTAAAGCAGCGCATGAATCAGCTTATTCAAATTATTAGCAATGCTGATAACAACTACTGCATGTGCGGGGATGAGATGAAAAGCCACGCTCATGGAGGATGCGGGCACCCTACCGGAATGTTCGACTATCACTACAACCAGTGGCTTGAATCATCTAAAGAAACCCCAATCACCGACGCCGCGCTGGCAGAGATGCGGGCGCAGGGTGTGGAGATGTTCGTTGCAGCATTACAAAAGCATATTGATGAAGGTGATTTCGTCGGCGATGAAATAGCGGTTATTGCCGGGGCAATTGATGCAGGCGGTGATTTCTCGGAGCAACTTCGCAAGGAGCAAGGCAAATGAGCAAATCTGACCTTGCCGCTTTCATTGAATCAAAGTCATCCAGAGGTAAAAAACGTACTCCGCTTTATGGGCATGGTATTTATGACGCTGATTTTCCTTCCCATGTGATGATCGGAAAATCGATGGTTTCTCATCCAGCCTATTCGGTATGGCATTCAATGCTGGCGCGTTGTTATTCAGAAAAACGACAGATGCAGAACCCTTCTTACATTGGGTGCTCTGTTAGCTCTGAGTGGCACTTCTTTAGTGAGTTCCTTCAATTCTACCGTGGCAGTTTTCATGACGGATACCACCTTGATAAAGATCTGCTGGTAATCGGAAACAGAACGTATTCCTCTCAGCGGTGCGTATTCATCCCCCGCTATATCAATAACTTCACCACGGCTAGTAATTCCGCGAGAGGTGCCCTACCTCAGGGCGTCTGCTTTGATAAAAATCGCGGCCTGTTTATGGCAAGTATCAGCATTGATAGCCGGAGGAAGCTCCTCGGTCACTTCCGTGATCCGTTTGAGGCGCATTTGGCCTGGCACAGGGAAAAAATGAAAAAGGCAATCTCGATGAAAGATGAGTGTGACGTAATACACCCCCTACTTCATCAGGGGATAGTTACGAAAATTGAATCAATGTTGGAGCTACAGCAATGACTAAACAACTCGAAGCGCTGATTGCCAGCGAGATAGCAGACTTTTTCGCCGGGGTTGCAGAAATCTATACTAACCCCGGCGGCCCTAATACCGTTGAGGAGGCTCAGCAGCAATTAACAGAGCGAGTGATCCGTATAGCATCAGAGTGTGAATCAGCGCTGATAGCCGCAGCACCAAAGCCGGAGGTGAAGTGATGACAGAAGGAATGAGGCAGCACAGAGCCATGGTCTTACTGTTTATGATTGCCAGAACTAAGCGTAAGGGCTTAGTAAAACCCCGACCCGCCAAGTGCGGGTTTCTTTTTATCTGAACCTGCCGATGGCGGGTTTTGTTGTTTATGGAGAGAGATATGGAATTGAAGCATACGCCTGGGCCGTGGTTTGTATCACCGAAATCTGACGTTACTGTTGAGGGTGACCTGAACGTCATTCAGACACATGGCAGTAATGTTAAGGGATATCACGTTGCCTACTGCACAACATGGACGGACAGCAAAGAGACGGCAGAAGAAGCAGAGGCAAATGCCAGGATTATGGCTGCGGCCCCTGAGTTGTTGGAGGCGCTTCGGGAGTTGGTTTTCGCATCCACATATGGAATTAAAAACTGCACCGCTCAGGTTAAAGCGCTTGAGAAAGCAAACCAAGTAATCGCTAAAGCAACCGGCCACTGAGCCGGTTTTTTATTACCTTCAACCTGAGTGACAGGTTCGATTCCCAATCTGGAGATAACACCCATGCAACATGAAATGCGACCAGACAGCCTGGTTGATTTGAAATTCATCATGAATGATACTGGCTTCGGCAAGACATTCATTTATGATCGGATAAAGTCTGGAGACCTGCCCCCGGCTAAGAAGATTCATGGCCGGTCGCGCTGGACGTATAGTGAACATTGCGAATTCAAAAATCGCCTTTTGTCCCGCTCTGATGGGTAAAATTGCGGGTAAAATAAAATACACTCCAGAAATACTCCTTTCATATCAGCTCCCTGACAATCAGATTCGATGTTTGCAGGGAACGCCATTAGATTTCGCTCCTCCTCTCTCCCGTTCACACAAATTCTTTATTAAATACACCTCGCAGAATCAACACCGTAAGCTTTGCATGTCCTCAACCTGGAATCACCGGAAGCATTAAGGATATAATCCCTTTAACGATCCCTCAGCCGTCGAAAAGAACATGACAAAACTTACGTTACAAGAGCAGATGCTCAAAGCTGGCCTCGTCAGCAGCAAAAAAGTGGCCAAAGTGCAGCGCACCGCGAAGAAATCACGCGTTCAGGCCCGCGAGGCAAGAGAAGCCGTTGAAGCCAACAAGCAGGCGCAGGTTGAGCGCGATAAAGAACTCAGCGAACAGCAAAAGCAGGCCACTTTAGCCAAAGAATATAAAGCGCAGATCAAGCAGCTGATTGAAATGAACCGTATCGTGATTTCAAGAGGCGATATCGGCTATAACTTCACGGACAATAACTTAATCAAAAAAGTTTACGTCGATAAAATCACTCAGGCTCAGCTGACTAACGGCCGCCTGGCCATTGCCCGCCTGATGTCGGATAAAAATCCTGAAGGGGAATATGCGATCATCCCCGCAGGCGTTGCCGACAAAATTAAACAGCGCGATGCCAGCTTCATTGTGTTGAGCAGCGAGCTTACTCAGGAAGCGAAAGACGAAGACGATCCGTACGCGGACTTCGTCGTGCCTGACGATTTGATGTGGTAACGATGTGTTGAGTTCAGGCGGCCTGCTTTTGCAGGGCCGCCTGGTTAACTTTTTTCAATAATATTAATAAGCAAATCGAGTGGAAAAATTATTTCACGGCTCTGTCTGAGCTCTTCAATTGTCCACCAGTGGTGATCCCGAATGACTTTATTTTCGTTGTCAGTCCACCTCGAACGGTCAATATCTGATTTATCAGCATGAATAATAAAGTAACGCTCTTCCGCAAGAACAGTCTCACCACTGGGTAGCATCATTTTAAAACGCCTGGATGCTATCTGCGGCCCTGCTGTTGTTCTTGCTATACCCGTCTCTTCGAATAGTTCGCGCAAAGCAGCCTGTTCGTATGATTCATCGTGCTCGAGCCCTCCCCCCGGCGTTGCCCAGTATGTTTTTCCACTCAGAGCATCATCTTTATGGCAGAAACTAAAAAGCAAGACATGATTTTCAGGTGAAAGAACAATTAACCGGGATGATGGTCGAGTTCGCATAAAGTCTCCTGACATAGGTTATTCATCATTTTCCGAAAGCGTACTCGGATAGCGCAAAGATTCACGGCAATATAATACCAGAAATGAGGGTGTTAGCCGGAAACCGTCTCGTTTACCCTGCTCAGCACGCATTTTAATCCATTGATTTTACTGCTACGGTTGTCTGCTGACTAAATGCTCCTTTATGCATGACACAGGTGAAAACAATGCCGGACGCCAGCAAAGATACCGATATCCACACCGTCGCTCAGAAACTCAATGCTATCGCCCAGACCGGGCTGACGTACGCCAGAGATGTGTTTGACAAGGAACGCTACGAAATCCTGCGTCACATCGCCGAAGATCTGCTCCGCTCCCGTTTTAACATCGATTCAGAAACCTTAAACCCAGTCTTTGAGACCGGGTACGCCACGCCGAAAACCGACGTTCGCGCCTTTATTATTCGCGACGGCAAGCTGCTGATGGTCAAAGAAGCGGAAGATGGCAAGTGGAGCTTACCCGGCGGCTGGGCCGATGTGGGTGATACCCCGTCTGCAGCCGTCTGCCGCGAGGTAGCCGAAGAAACCGGGCTGGAAGTAAAGGTGACCAGACTGTTGGGCGTATGGGACCGCAATCTGCACGGCCATCCACCGCTGCCCTGGCACGTCTACAAGCTCATCTTCCTGTGTGAAGAAACCGGCGGCAGCCTTGCCATCAGCCACGAATCTACCGATATCGGCTTCTTCGACATTAACGACCTGCCGGAGCTGTCGTTGACGCGTATCGTGCCGGAAGAGCTGATTGTCAGCATGGAGATTGCCACCAGCGATCGCCAGCCCTGGTATGACTGACGGATTTCCGTGCGGGTTCAGGCCCGCTATCGTTGTGAAAATCGGGCCTACAACAGCGGCGTCAGGTTATCAATTTGCGCCGCGCAGCGCGGTGCAAAAGGCGCAGTTACACCCTGCGATGGGGATAATTTTGGTGATGTCGTAGTTGGCTTCCGAAGGAATGGCATGCCCATTGGCGGCGTTATTGCTCGTGTTCGCTGTCTGCTCGGAATGAACAGAGGAACTGGAAACGAATGCGGCTGCATGGAATGATGTCGCTAACAACGTTGCGCCGACGATACTTAATACTTTCATTTAATCACCCACCATTGATAACCAGAAAAGTAATCTAGCGTGAGCGGATTTTGAACACCAGATGTTGCAGCTGAAAAAGTGTGCACATTTATGTCTAAGGGCAGACAGATAAAAAACAAAACATCAGCCCAGATAAAGTAATTAAATATCAAAAGGATAGATATGTACTTTAGAGCGATATTTTTACTGGCAGGCGTTCTTGGCTTAACCGGCTGCGTGGTGGCGGATATGGATTCGTCTAACTATCACTACGTCCCCTGGATACAACTCTTTCAGAAGGTGGATTCGACGGGGCAGACAAACATCCGTGAGCGGAAGGAAGCGCTCTACAGTTGCGGTGTCGATAGAAAAGAAAATCTTGATGATAAAAACTGGGGGTTAAATGCGGCACAGGGAAATGAAACGCTGAAAGAAATTGTTCGCCGCAATGACAAGATTTATGCCTGCATGGAAAGCAAAGGTTATCAGGTTTATGGCTTTAGCGAGTGTGGGCCAATAAAAAAGCCCAGCGGTTTGTGCCCTAATTAACGTTACCTTATGGGTAATCCTGCTGTAGCAACTGTCACGCGCTCCAGCAGAAAAACCGAACGTATTGGACCTTTTCCTCATTGATTAATGCACTGTGATGCAAGAGATCGAGCTATGCGCACTCATCAACTGAACAAGTCCCGCAAACTGTATCGCAGCGTCAACACGACTACACGGCATCGCTCTAATAATCCAGGTGCCGAGTATCGCCGGGAACGCAATCGTAAAAAAGTGGAAGATGAGCGACTGGCAACGCGTGAGACAATGCATGGCAGGCAAAAGCGAGGCCGGGACTACACGCCATTGTTTTACTTTCTTATCAAACATATTGGCAAACCGTGGGATGAAATATTCAGCGAAGTATGTGGACGTCTTGATACCACTGAACCTGTATTCTGGTTGGTCGCGCTACATGAGAATGAGCAAAGGGATTTAGTCTGCATTGACGAGAGCAGCTATTACCCTGGCCTGTTTGTTGATGGGAATGGAATTCTCCAACAGGTAAACCCTTCGATTACGGGGCATGACGTTAAGGTGACTTGCCGCTGCTGCACACACACCTATATGGGTGAGCCTGTACCCTGGATTGATTGAGTGACAACACCGCCTATTCTGCCACGGGTGCCACTGGCCTGCCGGACGTCAATCCTACCTTTAGCTGGGTGCGCCTTGCGCAGCCGGTACCGGTACGCATACCTATCGACAGGCTGCCTGAGGGCGTTGAGTGAGTCGTAGGCTTATCCGCAAGTATTTCCGTCACGCCTTAACGCGCCGAATTCCGGGCAACAATGTTATTATCGCCACCAGGCTAACAAACGCAGAGATAACCATGAATAACGAAATCGACCTGAAATACTATGACATCGCGGACGAGTACTCGACGGAGTCGGCAAAGCCCGTGTCCGATGATGAGCGTGATGCCGTAGCGCGCTATTTCCAGCTGCTGGTTACTCGCTTGATGAACAACGAGGAAATCAGCGAGGAAGCGCAGGGAGAGATGGCCGTTGAAGCCGGCATTGCCGAACAGCGCATCGACGAAATCGCCGAGTTCCTGAACCAGTGGGGCAACGAGTAGGCCGCTATCGCGAAGCGTTTCCCCTTCAGAACGGGCTGTCGCAGCGGGCGGCAACCGGCTCGCCGCTGACGGGGTGAATAAAATGCAGCTCGCTGGCGTGTAGCATCAGCCGCGGCGCCCGTTCGGTGCCCGGCCATGTAAGGCCGCCATACAGGTCGCAGCCCAAAATAGGGTGCCCCAGATATTGAGCGTGTATGCGTAACTGATGGGTGCGCCCGGTCTCCGGGATTAACTGTACCCGCGTTACCGGCGGCAACGTGCCGTCCCCCAGCTCACGCTCAAATCGCTCGATGACCCGGTAGCGAGAGCGCGCGGGCTTGCCGCTGACGGAGCAAATCGACATCAGCGGAAACAGCGCCGGATCTTTGGCAATCGCCGCGTCTATGACCCCTTCATCATTCTCCAGATGCCCGCAAAGCAGCGCGGTATACACCTTTGCAACCGAACGCTTGCTGAACTGCTGGCAGAGCGCGGCATTTATCGCCTTATTAAGGGCAATGACCATCAGCCCGGAGGTGCCGAAATCCAGGCGATGCACCAGCGTGCAGCCGGGGAATATCTGCACCAGCCGGTGATGCACCGAATCGAAATTCTGCGGATTTTTCCCCGAAAGACTCAGCAGCCCGGTGGGTTTATTGATTAACGCCAGATGCTCATCCTGATAAAGAATGTCTATCTCGTGGTGGCAAGGCGGGGCAATAAAAGTATCAATAATCGTAGACATCAGGCTGCCCGGCTGGAGAGTGGAGGCGGATGATAGCGAATTTCCAGACGACAGGCGAATCTGCCGGGTATTAAGCAAGGGGCCATAAGGCCCCGACACATTAAAACAACATCAGACCGAAGGCGTGACGATAACCTCGTAGGTTCCGCTGTAGAGGCCCAGCGGATAGGTTTCGCTGCGGGCGGCAGAGGTAAAACGTACCTTTACGCCACTGTCCTGCGGAGCGTCAGATAAAGTAGGGTAAACCGGCAGATTATTGAAGGGGAAAGACGTCGACACTTCTCCCCCACCAGGTTTTACCCATGCGGTATTGAGGCGCATCTCATCGCCATTTTCAGAAACCAGGCTGCGGTTTGCCGGCGACGTCAGCGACAGAGATACGGCGCTGGCGTTACCGATAAACTGGAACTCTGGCGTCGTGCCGGTCATATAGCCGCTTTTATCCCCCAGGCTTAATGAAATCATGCCGTTGGTTACATCGTTGCCGTTCACGTAGATGCGCACGCTGGTACTGACATCCGCCTGAATATCGATAGCGGTTTTTACGCTTACTACGCCGGATGCACTCAGTGAGGTCAGCATCAACAGTGCGGGGAAAAATACCTTTTTCATTCTGTTCTCCTTAAATGCTAGCTATCAGGTGCGATCACGGCGGTGACGGTATCCTGCAAGCTAACCCCCGCCGCCATTCCCCGCGTCTGCTTACCTGAAAGTTTGAACTGGATATTCACCACATCCCCATTCCCCATTCCCGCCGGTACAGTTCCGCGCAAGACGCCATCCGGCAGGATCTCTCGCCCCGCCACCAGAATCTGGTAAGGCACCATGCGATCCTGGCCGGCGGCCCGCATACGGTACTTATTGTTGTGCTGCTGGGAAGACTCAAAGCTGAGGGAATACCCGATCGCCTCGCTGCCCGCCTGGGCCGTTTTCTTCACCCGCAGCTGAACATCGGCGGCGGCATCATTAATGTCCCCTACGGCGCCGAGGTACAGCGAAGGACGCGAAAAGGAAGCCGTCAGTATCTCCAGTTGCTGCTGGACGGCGCTAAGGTCGAGATAAAGCGGATACTGCTGGCTTCCCCCGCCTTCTGCCACCGCGCTAACGCTGCCGGCCGGCAGCATCGTTTGGGCCTGCGTAACCCCTCGCGCCAGCGTTCCGCGATTCAGAGGGGTAGCGGTCACCTTCAGGGGTAATTCACGCCCGTTGCTCTGCCCCCTAAAGGTCACCGGCATACCGCAAAGCACCCTGCTGTTATCCAGCATGTTGGTGAAGGAAACGCGCAGGTTATCCAGCACGATATCGCCGTTCTCACACTGGCTAATGCCGGACGGGGATAGGCTCAACGTCAGCGTGCCGCTCGCAGGCTGCAGAAAACCCAGCACATCGTCACCGCCGCTGCCGGTCGCCCCCTGAGCCATAAAACGGATACTCTTGTCAGGCTGAGGCTGAATCATCAGCGTGCCGTCCGCCTGTGCGAGCAGCGGCAACGAAGCGATCAATAAGGTGGTTATTCGCATGGGTTATTCCTTGCGCTGGCACTGTTCGTAAACCTGCGGCTTGCCGTTCATTTCAAAAGCCAGCCGCTTGTTTACCGTCAGAGTACGGCTATTTTCGGGGTAGACGTTAAAGCGTGGAAGGGTTGGGCGGCCGTCCACCACCAGATTACTGAGTTCACTGCGAACGTTACCGGTCGCTTTCAGCACCCATTGGTTGTGGCTGCAGCTAAGCGCAATACCCTGAGTCTGGGTCCCCGAAGGGAGATAGCGAAGCAGCACATCGTAGCCAACGGCAAAACGCACTTTCCCTTTTTCCAGCGCCTGCTCCGGGTAACTTGGCCGTACGCGCAGGCGATAAACCTGCTCGCGCTCAACCGGCTGCAGCGGCATGATGCGGACCTTTCTCTCTTCCCCATACGGAATAATTAATTTGGTGGGCGAAAACACCAACGTGGGGTTTTCCGCGCCAAGTTCTTTGACTCTTTCTTCTTTTTCATCACCCGGATTAGGGACGTGGTACAGCTCCAGCGTAACGAATTCATAAATCTGCTTACGCGATGTATTTTCGTCAGCCGCGTCATCCGTGCGATACATCGACTTAACGGTAATATAATTATCTCTTGGCGTATTTTCGCGAATTTCTTTGATCACCGGAAAAACTTCAATAGCGAATGTCGGGCAGGCAGAAAATAATCCCGTAATACAGAGCGACAGCGCTCCCCATTTACTGAGTTTCACAATTAACCTCACGTATTTGCATAATTCCCTGGGTAAGTTTGACGTTTTCTTCCAGTAGCGGACAAACGAACGCTTTTCCCTCTTTCTTTACCGTCAGCTCCGCTAAACGCTCGTCGGCCTTAAGCGAAAAATCACCAACAAATAATCCTTCTTCATCCGACATGGCATTGCCGCCTACCACTCTGGCATTGGCCAGCGGCCCTCCTTCAAAGTAGAGACGACCGGTCACGGTCTGATTTTTCGTCGCCGCCAGCTTGACCTTATAAACTTGCCCTGGTAACGCCCAGCCGGCGGTTGATTCGGTGGTCAGGTTATAAAAAGCGTCCGTTTTGCCGGTGAATACCTGCTCCACTTTAGGGTCCACTTTTTGATATGGCGTCACCGTCAGGGTGGTTTTTTGGCCGCCTTTCACCACCACCGGCTCCATACTTCGGTTGCGGGTTTCAAAATACTGATCTTCAGGTAAATCCGTCGCATCGACGATGATCGCAGCCGTATTGTCGAGTTTTCCCCAGGCAATATCCCCTTCACCTATCGCGAAGCCGCTACGCTGGGACAGGTATTGCTGATTATAGTGAGAACCATCCAGTGACTGGGTGATACCGGCAGCCGTGTAGCCCGCCGCGTTATCCATCACCACGCCCGCGCTGCCGTTCCTCGAATTATTCGGCCCCTGATTAATACTGGCATTGACCAGGTATTTCCCGCCGCGATCGAACTCCGGGTTATCGACGTTCAGCGAATAATCGCCACTGTAGGTATTATTATCTACACTGCCGTTATTTATTCGTGAGCGTAAATATAAAGACTGGTAATGGTTATAGCTGCGCTCTCGCATGCCGAGAGAGAACTGGGCATAGAAACGGTCTTCGCTGGTACGTTGCGTATTATAAAGACTGGCGTAGGTATTCAGCCCCCGGTGATAACCCAAGTCCATGCGCAGGTTAAGATTGTCCCGTAAGGTAAAGTCACGGTTCAGCGTCACGTCCCAGCTTTCCGTTTCATTTTTATTTTTTCTTCCGTAATTCTGAAATAGCGTATTGAGCCCGTAGTTAATACCGAAGCCAACATTCCACGGCAGAAAGGTGGTTACACTGAACTGTAACGTTGAAAAATCATAGGCCGGAGTGATGCCATACTGGCGAAAATCCGCTTCATCTCCGCGGTAGCGATTATCGCGATAGCTCGCATTTAGCCCCAACCGCTCGTAGCTTTTACTGACCCCCAGCTGATAGGCGGTGCTGCTATCGTTGCCCGCGAGGCCATCCAGATACAAACGCTCAACGAACAGACTATTAATGGGGATATCCATACTGGCATTGGTATACAAACGATCGTTGTCCATCATCACCCCACCGCTCAACGACGTTGCAGAGTCAGTGGTGTAACCGACGGAAAAATCGGCGAAATGATTTGCCCCGAGGTTTCGATCGCTGACGCACTGACGACAGGTTTTCGACGCTATATATCCCTGGCGCCTGTCGTAGCGTCCCAGTTGGATAATGTACTCAATGTCTCCGGCGCGAAATTGTCCATTACGCTTAAAAAAGGGCATCAGCTTCTCTTCCCGGCTGCCGTCCGCCAGCTTTGAGACCAACAAAACGTCGTAGCCACCGTTCGGCCAGCTGCGGGTATCGATATACTGTAGGCCTGCGGCAAATTGCTGAATGTCGATCATCCGGCCATTTCGATACACTTCAACCGTTCCGGCCTGGGGCAGGTAGAGGGAAACCGGTGAGGCGGCTCCGGTGCCAAGGTCCAGATAATTATCCGTCATATAGCCCAGCGACACACCGTCGAAGCTGACAGGGTTAAAAAAGCTGTAGGCGGCTGAAGGGGTGCTGCTATTGAAGTTGTCGCTCAAACGCTGGCGGCCAGCCTTGAAACGCGTGGCATCGCTCTCAAGGAAGAGCGCCAGTTCATCGAGATTAAAATCAATATCTTTCGCGTAGCTCCATCCGCCTTTTAGATAGCTATTGCCGGTTAAATTCAGCGTCTCATTCGATGAAACGCTCAGGCTGTCACCCCAGGAGTCAGAGAGAAAATTGAGGTTATGGCTGTGAACGAACCCGGACTGGTTGCGCTGGGTAATAAAGACGCGTTCGTTCGCCTGCTCAGCGGAATCAAACATCGACTCGGGAAATGTCAGCCGTAACGTGCTGTCGGACTCAATCACCTGCACAAGAATCTCATCGCTGGCAAAGCTCTGGTTATCATTGCGCCGCAACGGTCTGGAGATCTTTTGCAGCAGCGCCTTCCTGGACAGCCTCAATTTAGGCATATCGGGCGCCATAAGCTGTTCGACGATAAGATCGGGAGAGGCAAATAAGACATTCTGACGATCGTATTCTACCGCCACGGAGCCCAGAGAGCGGTCAGTGTAAACAACGTTAAAAATACCGTTCTGCCTGGCGTCGAAAATGTCTTCAAATCCCGCCGGCAAAGGAATACTTGACGCTAACAGCGGTGGCCCTCCGCTCAATAACACAATACCGGCCACCAATATCCTGATTTTTATTTTACTTTCCATAAGTCCAATCCCTGACATCAAATAACAGGCGTGACAATCAGCGTAAATACATTGGCATAATCACCCTTGGTATAGTTCCCGGAAGTAAGCCGTGAAGAAAATTTTACTTTTAAACCATTAGCCGACGTTCCCTCATTAATATTTGCGAGAACAGGGACTCGCAATGTCTGACTCGCACTGGTTGCCACGCCGCTAAATATAAAGTCACCATCAAGCACCATCTCGGTATTACCGCCGTAAACCTGCGGTAAAATAAACTCACTCTCAGCAAAGACGATATCCGCTTGCGCCACGTTGCCAACTACGTAGAAATTTGATGAGGTTTTCTCCAGCTTCTGTGAGAGTCCATTAACGGGCAATACAAAATCAATGCCCCTTTCGGGAACGGGAAGTCCTCTATAATAAAGTGAAACCCTTGCTACTGATTCAGCAGAAATATCCACTGACAGCTGCGAGTTTGGAATAGCAAAGCCAAGCTGGCCCCACAAAAGCAAGAGGAAACCCGCCGGGGTTAAACGGTTTTTAGTTATCATAAGAGAGACAGGGTAGCCCGCAGGCTACCCCCTTATCAGAGATTACGGTTTTGCAACCACGTTCGCGTAAACAACGCCGGTATAATTACCCTGGCCGAGTTGAGAATAATTTTTGTCAGAAACAAATTTAAAGATAACCGGCAGTTCGCCGTGGGTGCCGTTCGCCTGTAGGGTGTAGTCAAACTTATCACCGGACTTAGCGAACGCTTTTTCACCCGTGCTGGTAATGGTGCTGACTTTATAATTTAGCGTATTCAGCGTACCGCCCTGGGTGCTGTACAGGGTGAACGCATCGCCGGTTGCTGACTGACTATCATCAAGCGTCAGGCCAACTTCAAGCTTAGTCACATCGTTATTCCAGAGCTTCAATGCGATAGTCTGTGCCTCCATCCGCCCCGAAGAAGCCGGCACCAGTTCAACGTCGAGGTCAGTCACCGGCTTGCCGCTCGGATCGGTAATCATCGCGCCGTCAGGTACGTTAGCACTGACGTTAAAACGTGTGTCATAGCTTTGCGGAGTCGCGGCCAGGGCGGATGCAGACATGGCCACAGCAGCCAGCGTCGAAATTACAATTTTAGTTTTCATAACATATAAGTCCTTGAACACAGAAAAATAACATAAATACCGCAAGCGTGATATTCATGTGTCCTTGATATAACACTGAGCACACCTCATGCATTACGTTATTAATCTTATAAGAGACAGCAAAGTAATGCCTGATTCCGGATCTTATTTCCCCTCATAAATATTCACTACCGGAGCAGGGGTATTAAATTGAGATTCATTGTTAATATGATAAGCCGTATTAATCTTTAAGAATATTATGACCCACCTCTTCAAACACCGCGCGCCGCAGGTCATCTTCAAGCTCACGAATATTCTGTGGCAGGTAAAAGTTCTTTTCACCAACGCATTGTTTCCAGTCTACGGTGGGTTTGTAATTAATACCGATAAATGAGATTTTACCCACCGACTCATCGGTTGAAATAACTTCACGGATTTTATCGCACATGCCGGCGCGAATCAGACGCGGCGTTAGCGAGATATTGTCCGGGTCATCAGCCCCGTCAGACACAATCACCATTACCTTGCGCGACGCCGTGCCCGAAGCCAGATAAGGAACACCCAGCAGCACGCCGGTGCTGACCAGGGTTCCCCCCTGCGCCGTCATTCTCTGGATCTGCTGAATATCGGACATTGACGGCGTTAGCGGCACCTTCCACGAAGAACTCGCACTCAGGCAGGTACTGCTGTCTACGTTACGCAACGGGATTTTAATGTCGTTAACCTTATTCGGGATCGCGGCCACCGTGGCCGGTACATCAACGTAGCTCTCCAGCCTGCGGTAATCCGCAACCGTAAGTCGGTTATAGGGCCAGGTGCTGGTGGTCACAAAAGGAAAATCGCAATATCCCCCTTCACGGCCTCCCCAGCCAAAAGGAACAAAGCCGACTTTGTTATTAATGTCGTAAGAAAAAAGCTCAGTAGAAAGCTGTAAGACAATCCTTTTCAACTCGGCAAGCTTGGTACTGCCGTCAAAGCGGTCATTCATTGAGCCGGAAAAGTCGGTGACAAATATAACGTCCATATTCGAGCGGTATTTTCGTGCCGCACCGTTATCACCAATGGTGACCTGTTTATCAAACCCAGGAAAGAGCGCTGAGGATAGCCAGGTGTCCTGCAGCGTTTTCCCGCTGACCCGGTACTCAACATAAGTCAGGTTATTGTTATTCGATGAGGTCCCGCGATTAACCACCACTTTGGGCGTGAATACCGCAATATCATGGCGCATATAGGCGCGGAAATAGTCCTGAGACAGGGTATAGTTACGGGCTGCGCCTTCACCATTATCTTCGGCAGTCAGCGCCAGCGCAGCCTGCTCCATCGCATCGGAAAGCCGGGCCCGCTCGGTAATATAACGTGAGCCCTCAAGGCCGAATGCCGCCATCCCCAGTAACAATCCGGACAGCATGACAAAGCTAACCGCATAAACCCCGCGTTCATCGACGGAAAAACGCTTGAGGGGTTTCAACATCCTTGCGTACACAGACATAATTGCTCCTTTTGTTCCAGCTTCAGCCGCAGCTTTTCTTTTTGATCATCGAAGCAAATAAGAAAAGGCAGCACCGCAGGGCGATACTGCGAAACGCTCTTTCCGCCGCGATCCCGGGCGTAGTGGAGACCGCCGCCAAAGCCCGGCGCCGCAACGTTGATATCAAAAATATCTACCGCCAGCAGCGACCGCAGGGTTGGACTATAAAACAGCATCTCATTAATACTTTCAGCAAGCACGGCCTGGCCGGGGTCCGCCGAGTCGATAAAGATCACCGCTTTCGGCTGCGCCAGTAGCGCAAAGGGCAAGGCTAAAATCCCCCAAAAATAGCGTCCCATGCTTTACCTCGCCATAACGATGGCGAAGGAGGTCAATAGAGGATCTTGCGTCAATGACGTGGTGAGCCTCGTGTACCAACTGGTTGTTGGCAGACAAACCGTCACCTGATAGAGCGGAACCCAGCGCCCGTAGCTTCCCCTCGGGGTCAACTGCGTCAGCTTGTTTAGCGTCTGAGGTGCGCTGCAGGTACCGCCGGCGCCGCTCTGCCAGCGACGGTAAAGGCTGATATCTTTGTTGGTGCTGCCCACGCTGGTGGTATCTTCAAAATGCAATTCCTCCACCACCAGCCCCAGGTTTGAAAGACTGGCCTCTTCATGCATATCCGTTAGCATCCGCACGGCCAGCCTGGCAATTTGATCCACATCTCTTTGATTCAATTCTTCTCGCGCGTCGTAAAGCTGGATCCGTTCACGCAGGGCACCGGCAACGGAGTAGGAAACGCGATCCAGCCGCCCTATCGTGGCCTGACGTACTACCAGGTCGGTGAGAAAGAAAATAAACGCCAGCAGCAAAAGCATCATCATTGCAAATTCAACGGCTACCGAGCCACGCCGATCAGTACATAAACCGTGAACGTTCATATTCCTGAACAAAAATCACCTCACGAGTCAGTAAGTTGTTAGCCCAAAAGCCGGGAAAGGGGAAAAACATCGGATGATAGCGATAAGAGAGCCTGTAACGCGCCAACGGCTGTTTGCTGAAGCCGCTGGTGCCACCCGTGGCGGCCATACTGTCGATGGAGTCGGCATAGGCAATGGTGATATTCACCGCATCTGCACGCGTCAGAAAACCCCACAAGACACCGCCCTGTTCAGTTAAGCGTTTTTCAAAACGGCTGCGATAACCCCCCTCCAGGTTGGACGGCGCATTCTTTGCCTCTTTAGCGGCTTCAGAGACCGCCAAATCGACCACCGAAGAGACATAGGCCAGCCGTGCTGTTTCGGCGACAAAAAGCACCATAAAAATAAAAATGATCGCCGTCAGAGAAAATTCAATTGTCGCGGCACCCTGCTGTTCGTGAAGGAGGCTGTGCGAGGAGCTCCTCATCAGCTTGCCCCCTTCGCCCGCAGCGAGATACTCGCCATGGCCTCAATCAGTTCAGCCGTTTTTTTCGACAGCCCCTCGCTTTCAACAATATTTCTCGCGTAACGGCGGTCCCCCACCTTCACCAGCGACAGCACCAGATTGTGTAAAATTTGCGTCTGCTTCTTACCCCGTAAATACTGCGGCAGCAGCAATCCAACCGCCTCCTGATAGCGACCGTCAACCATCGCAATCATCGCCAGATTGTTGATGGCAACATCGTCAGCGATAAACAGCTCTCGCGCCCGCTCAATCGATGCCTTGCCTTCTACGAGCTTGCCGGACATAGCCAGCGCAACGCCGCGTAAGTTGTAGGCCTCGGCACCGTTGGGCTCCTGCTGAAGCATTTTATCGGTGACCCTGATCGCCGGGCCGTAATCACCCAGAGCAATCATATTTTGCGCCTGCAAAATATAGACCCGCATATCCTTACCCATGTTTAACGGCTGCAGGTAGTAAAGTGACGATTTATAGTCACCGGCCAAATAATAATAACGTGAGAGTTTCAGTCTGGATTCCGGCGTATCATTCTGCCTGAGCCAGCTGCGGTACATGGCAATCAGCCCATTATAGTTTTTAGCCTTGAGGAGAATATCTTCCTGATAATTCACCTCAGATTCATTTTTTAATGGGCGATTTACGCATCCAGCCAGCAACATAACGCTTAATGCCAACATGATAAATTGATTAAAACAGCGCATTGTTTAACATCCTTAAAATACCCGGCGCGGCAATTAACACAGTGATGGGGAACATGATAAAAAGAATTAATGGCACACTCATTTTTGCAGATAGCTTCCCTATTTTCTCTTCAGAATCGAGCAATTGTAATTCTCTGATATCTTTTGAGAGTTCCATGAGGTTTTCATACAGTGATGTGCCGTAATACACACTCTGTTGCAGCGTCGAGCAAAACATACGCATCTCGGTCATATCCATTGCGCGATATAAATCCAGCAGTCCTTCCTCCAGCCCGCTCACCTCAGCACGCTTAATCAGATAAGCCATCAATGTGGCGAGATTTTTATCCAGCTCGTCGGCATGTTGAGCAATAAATTTAATGGCACTTTCTGCCGTCATACCGGACTGAATACACACGGCAATAAGATCAATAAAATAGGGCAAAGCATCCAGCAGCTGCTTGATTTTGGTGGCAATCATCGGTCTCATTATCATCCCCGGTAAAACAATGACGGCGACCATACTAACCAGCGCGCACATTGCCAGGCCTTTCATACCGAAGGGAAATATCCCCATGATGTTACCTGCCAGCAGCACCCCATTGCAGCCGAGGCAGATGCGTAGCTTCATCGTAAGACCGCTGTCAACTTTATGAAGAAAACTTAACGTGCTGCTGTTATCAATAATAATGGCTTTATAATCAAGTATCCCACCGGCGTTTTGGTGATAAGGATCTTCATCGGTTTCAATAATTTTTCTTTTTTTATTCCAGTGTTGATTACTTCTGATTAGGATGAAGCACATTCCAGCGCCCAGTATAAAAACGCCCCAGAAAAGATATTCCATTACGTAGCCCTTCTTAACAGGATCCAGATAATAATCATCCCAATGGCCTCACTGGCAATGACGTAATACAGGATGAGGCGCCCGGTTGGATCGTGAATAATAAAATTGAAATTTTCCGGGCTAAAATATTTCATGCCACAAAAGAACAACAGCGGAATGGCAGCGACAATTTTAGCCGAGGCACGCGCTTCAGAAGTCATGGCCGCTTTTCGTCTGGCCATATTTTTGCTGTTAACAATAATACGAGACAGACGCCCAATAAGTACCCGAAGCTGCCCCCCGTGTTCGAGACTTACCAACATCACAATGACGAAAAAATAAAATTCGCGATAGCGGTGATCCTGCCAGGCATCCTTAAATACGCGCTCGGGCTCTTCCCCCAGGTTAAGCCGTCGATCGATGCGGTTAAAGGTCTCGCCAAGTTTCCCCTCCACGCTTTTCCCGCAGCGGCTTAACGCCTGATGGATACCGTTCCCGGCGGACACGGCCGCATTCACCACCGACAGCACCTCCGGGAAGCGGTTTTCAAAATCCCGGCGTAATAGCGAGCGGCCTATACGCAACTGAGCAAAAAAGGCCCCTGCGACGACCATCGGAATAAAAATATCCCAACCTATTTCCAGCCAGTTGCTATTGAGAAAAATCAGTACGGCAACCACGGCGGCCGCCACGATTGCCCCCTTCGCGCCCTGGAGGGTGCCGTCACCAAGCGCGTATTGGCGCCACTCATTCCACAAGGAAACAAACCAGGTAATCGGCAGATATTCACGCCGCGCCAATGGCTGCTGGCTTATTGTTAACTTAATTTTTCTCCAGCGGTATAAATTAATAATGAAAATAACCATACCGGCTATCACTATCCAGTAAGACATGTTTACTCCATATTGAATATTTTCTTTAGTTCTTCATCCAGACTAAACATGACGGCATTTCTCATCGCCGCCGAACGTACCAGCAGGCCGTGGTTGATAAACTCGCCGGTTATCTTGCCGTGCTCATCACGTTCGCTGTTGCTTTTAAAGCTAAAAATATCCTGAAGAATGACCCTGTCGCCTTCCATGCCCATAACTTCGCTGATAGCCATTATTTTCCTGGAACCGTCATTTAGCCTTGAAACCTGAATAACAAGGTTAATTGCTGAAACAATATTGCGGCGAATCGATTCAATCGGAATATTCATTCCAGCCATCATCACCATGTTTTCAAGGCGGGATATGGCATCGCGCGGATTATTGGCATGGAGGGTCGACATTGAGCCGTCGTGCCCGGTATTCATGGCCTGCAGCATCTCGAAACTTTCCTCTCCACGACACTCCCCGACAATAATGCGGTCGGGCCGCATTCTCAGAGAATTGATCAGCAGCTGACGCATGGTCACCATCCCGGTGTTTTCAACCCCTGCTAACCGCGTTTCCATGCGCAAAACATGCGGCTGCATCAGGCGTAGCTCGGCCGCATCCTCCATAGTGATAATGCGCTCGTCCGCATCGATATACTTCGACAGGGCATTTAGCAGCGTAGTTTTGCCCGATCCGGTTCCTCCGGAGATAATGATGTTGAGCCGGCAGCGCGCCGCAATGATCAGGAAATTAGCCATTGCGCCATCCATTGCCCCGGTTCGGATTAAATCCACCAGCTCAATATTATTTTTACCAAACTTTCGAATAGAGATTGAGGTTCCATCCAGGGCAATAGGCTGTATAGCAACATTCAGTCGGCTGCCGTCGGGCAGGCGCGCATCGACAAGGGGCTGCCCCGCATCAAGCCGTCGCCCCACCCGCTGCACGAGTCGTTTGGCAATATCAGTGAGCTGCGTATTGTTGATAAAGCGGCAGTCGGTATGCTCAAGCTTTCCGCGCCGTTCGACGTAAATCTGTGAAGGGCCATTCACCAGAATATCGCTCACCGTGTCGTCATCCAGCAGCGACCGAAGCGGTCCAAATCCCATTATCTCATCAACAATCATTTCCGCGACGCTGCTCTGCGCCTGCGTACTAAGATAGACGTTTTCTTGCTCGCAGACTCTTTCCAGCAGGCGGCTTATTTCATGAAGAAGTTGCCCGCGATCGTTGACCAGGTGCTCAATCTTATTAATTTCAATATTCTTCAGCACGCCTTCGCGAAGCTTTTCCTGTATCTCAATAGCCACATCCATTTTTATCGCCCTCCCATTCTGCCGGTTTTCCATCGCGCCTTAATATTTACTGTTGTTTCCGACGCGCCAAGTACGCGCTGGGTGAGTGCATCTGCCGGGCTTAATTTCTGTTTCAGCGAGAAAAACGGAGGCCGCAGCTGCGTTTTGCGCCAGGGGAAAACAATGTCAATTTTGCGATGAATCAGCGTCTGAATATCCTCCACGCTCAGCATCTCCCCTGAAACGGGCCTGCTATCGCTGAGGCATATCAGCACGCGACGTGGCGTGCGCTGGGAGCGACTAATAGAATCGTTAATTTCAATCATCTGCCGCACAACGCGAACCGACGACATTGAGCGATCCAGAACTAATATCAGGCAGGATGAATGCTCAATAATTTGCCTTAGCCGCTCTTTCTCAACAGAATTTGCCGTCTCTTCATACACCACAAAATTGTATTTTTCGGTGGTTTCATATTTTAACTGCGGTAGTGAATCGTCCTGCAAACACATGAGGTCGAGATATTTATTCGCGGGTATCAGCGCCTGGTTCATTTTCTTATCGAAGAGCAAATCTAAATCATTTGAACCCGCTTTCCCCTGAATAAACAGCGTTGGCATCTGCCGCAGTTGAATGATGTTATTCACCAGCTGATGAGCTATCGAGGTATTGCCGATACCGCCTTTGCAGCCCAGCACGCTGATATTAACCGCCCAGCGAAAGGGAGTTACGCGGCGGCCGGAGGTCACAACCTGAATCAGCTCATCATCCTGAGCCCCGATATAGAAATAGTGAAGCCCCTGACTGGCATAGCGTTGCGCCAGGGTGATGGAGTCCTGATTCCCCACTACGCAGCACCAGACATCGCGCGGTACCAAAGTTTTAATCGCCTGGATAGTCTCCTGCGCATTCAGGCTATCATCAATATCAATGATGATCCCCCGCGTCTGAGGAGCTAGCTGAAGTGACGTAACATACATTACGGACTTGTGGATCTCTTCCACCTGCGCAAAACCCGCCAGCCTTAATAATTGCCCCAGTTTTTCAGTTACGTCTTTACGCTCTGACAGAACATAGAATGCCTGATCTGTTCCGGTCGCTTTCTCATTTTTCTGAGGAAATAGCAGCATCGCAACAGCCCTTAGAAGAAATAGTCATTTAAATTAACCATTGTTGAATTTCTGGTGTTATTTAGCGCGCAGCCATGCGTTTCATTGTTATTAAAGTGATAGTTCTGTGACAAATAGTCACATTCTGGCAGCCGCATAACGATATGCCGGATGCGAATCTCAATACCGACAAGGGCATTATTTTTATAACCGCCGCTCTTCCGGGTCAGTAATACCCGTTCCGGCGCAATCCCTTTTTGAATTAATGCTGAGCGCAGTTGTCGTGCCGTCTCCGAGTAGTTATCATCGGCCCAGCCAAGGCGGATGTTGCCGTCAAATTTATTAATACTCTGACCGATAATCTTATTAACCATGATTTCCAGCGCTATCGGGCCAGTATTGGTTAACGTCATGTCCCTCTCTTCTATTCTGGGATCCCCCCAGGTTTCAGCCTGTAAACAGGGAGCAAGAAATAACGTCAATAAAAGTACGCAACCGCTGCTTTTCATTTAATAAAACCTCCTTGTTCAATAAACTCCTGGGCCATATTTCGATCCCTCGCATTCAGAATGCCATCAAGATTCAAAAAACGAGCCCAGGTAGAGGTACGCTGAAAATCGGGCACTACGATTGCGTTCTGGCCAACAGGCTTAACGAGATTAACCGTTGCCACAACCATTAACTCACTGCGCGTGCGGGAGGTAGAGGCATTGCGGAACAGCGCGCCCAGAATCGGGACATCACCAATAAACGGGATGCGGGCAAGCGCCTCGGTCTCGTTATTGCTGAGCAGGCCGCCCAGCAGGAAACTTTCGCCATCCGCCAGCTCTACCGTCGTCCGCGCTCTGCGCATTTGCAAAGCAGGAAAGCTGTCACCCGCCTTACTGCTGTAAGCGGTATCGATATTGCTGACCTCTTCGCTGAGGGTGATGCGAATACGTTTGCGGCTGCTGACTTTGGCACCCACATTGAGCTTGATGCCAAATTCCTTGTACTGCACGTTGGTGCCATTGTTAGCAGACGTCGTGACGACAGGCACCTCTCCTCCTACCAGAAACTCCGCCGTTTCTCCCGACAGCACAGACAGATTAGGCTCAGCCAGCACGCGCGCAACCGAGTCGTTGCTTATGGCATGAACCAGGCCGGTGAGCGTCTCAGCATCAAATTTCACAAAGCGGAACGTGCCCGGAGTAGATCCTGATGTTCCCCAATCAATGCCAACGTTGTCAGTAAAACTTTTTGTCACCTCAACAACCGACAACTTCACGTTGATCTGGTTAGTCATGGGGAGCTGTAGCTTATTGAGCACGCCTTGATAGGCCACATAGTCAAGCCAGCCGCTTGCCCCTTCACCGTTTCCTGCGCCACCGGTACTGGCAACATCCTTTTTCGTCACTGCCTTCTGCGCGCCAACGCCCTCGCCGACAATCTGATAAACCTTGTCGCGGTCCTCTTCCGTGGCAACGGTGCCGCTAATAACGTAGCTTCGTCCCAGCTTCTCGATTGTCACCTGACTGTCCGGTGCAATTTGCGAAATCTTTTTTTGGATGTCGCTGAGTAGCGCATCGACCACTAACGTACTTTTGCTTATCACCTCTCCTTCTTTATCAAAAAGCGCAAAATCGGTACGCCCCTGAGACTTCGCGTAAATCATCACGCTGCGATCGCCGATAATTTCATAATCAGCCACATCGGGTGAGGAAATAAATACTGTATCAATGTTGTCCTGTACCTGGATAACCTGGGAATCACCCGGTACCATATAGATATCGCGCGCGTGTGCGTAAGAGATAGTCAAAAATAGAAAAATGACGCTCACTTTCACAACACTAGCACGCCAGCAATGAGACATTTTTATAAGATGTATCACTTCCCACCTCTTAATTCTTTAATTGCCCGGAACTGAGGTAATACCTCATCCATTCCCTTTTTCTTATTATTCTCCTGGCCGCCTTCAGCCGGGAAAAGAATCAGCTCACCCGCATTTTCAACCACCCTGAGATCGGCAAGCTGTTGTTGGTTCATTCTCAGAATAATTTTCCCCACCACGGCATCTGGATCGGATAAGTGGTTCTTTTCCTCTTTCATTTTCTCCTGTTGAACATCCAAAATGCTCAGCCCGCTCAATACAGGAGAAAGTGCGTATTTCTTCATGTTTTTACCGGGACTATTGCTTCCCTCTGGTACGTAGGTCACATCACTTTTCTTCCCTTTTTCTACTTCAATAACCCTGATAAAAAGTGAAACTTTCTCTCCTACTTTGAGTGAAGATAAAAGATATCCCTCCCGAGACTTCACTATATAACCATAAGACAACTCATTACCTCGTAGGCTATTCATTATGAAATTTTTACTTCCCGGCGCTTCAATTAATTCGGGGATAATAGCACTTCCTTCCGGGATATTGTTACGAACCAAATAACCATTGAGATTCAATGAGGATAAAGAAGATAAGTCGCGAATATCTTTCTTCGCACTATCAACCTCAACCGTTCTTATTCTGTAATCACCACTCTCTATAAGCTCATAAGGTCGTAATGCTCTGCTGGCCTCAGCAATTGTAATAACCTTTACACCGGAGAGTTGCTCCACCTGTAGCTGATTTCCTGAGGGATTCTGATAACGCTGAACAAAAATACCGACGATACCGACGGCAATAGCAGTAATTGCGAGAAAAAAAAGCACGCGGTGATTCATATCTACCTCAGTTAAATACAACAGCATTGAATAAAATAAAAGCTAATGAAATAGGGACGCCATAGGGTATGCCTCGTTCGCGAACTGATTGTCGAAAGAAAATAATTCCAACCAGGCCAACAACGCCACCAAGGAAAATAATAATAAAGAAGAAGTCGGCGACCTGATGCCATGAAAACGACAGCGATAATACCGCCATGAGTTTAATGTCTCCCCCCCCCATAATATTATAAATAAAGAGTGGAAAGAGAACGATAATCACAGTCAGTGCTGCAACGATATTGGGGACACGCTGCTGTATTGCTATAAAGGGAACAATTAAACATAGTAAAACAATCAGGCTACTGTTCGAGATAACTCTAAGAAGAATATCTTGCCAGGATATAAATAATAACAGGCAAGTAATTATTGCAAAGTCAATATATGCCAAACCCTGTAGGATATTGTCCACAAGCAACCTCCATTTTGCGCAGACAAAATAGCTGCAAGATGACTTGCAGCTATTTGTATTACGTGCTTTTTAGCTACCTGAGCCTGATATAGTCACGCTGCTAATCGCTTCAGCAATTTTATCGAAGGTTTCTTTTAATGCGCCCAGGAAACCTGAGTCTTGATCGCCGAGAATAAAGGCTAAAAGCGTCGCCATAGCCACACCAATCAGCGCATACTCAATTGCCGTCACCCCTTTTTGATCTTTGCAAAACTGCTCAAAACGCAGCATGCAATTAACATGACTTTTAATCATAAAGTTTTTCATTGAGAGTCCTTTTCTTTAAGTTGTTAATATAATTTTGTTCACACCAGTAAACGAGAACTATGCTAACAATCCAATTCTTGAAAATCCTCAATGTGGTCATATTATCCTTCAGATTATCTTACCTTAGATAAGGAAAATAAAAACCGCCACCGCCAGCGTAGAAAGCCAACAAACGGCGATTATAGCAATAATAGTTACCAACAGATGAAAGTGCCGGGAATTAAACCAAGCGAATTCCGAGAATTTATTATTAATATTAGAAACTACCGACGTTGACAGCTCTCTTATAACAGGCTCTGCTTCAGGCTTATTCTCCTGCATCCTGGAGGACTCGTTATGATTAAGGGGTGTGGGAGAAAGTTCCGCCATATCCGGTATCATTTCTACTTTCCCCATATACTTAACACCGCGACGAGGCAGTGTTTTTATCATCGCGCTTGAAATACCAACCTGATCCAGCGTTTTTCTTAGTAAGTATATTTGCCCGTAGTAGCTGCTGTCGCTTACCGCTCCCCGCTGCTCATGCCAAACCTGATTAATGATATTTTGTTTATCTGTCTCCCCCTTCAGTAGCAACGTTAAAAAACGATAGCTATTTTCTGTAAGATTGATGACAACGCCAGAGCGAGCAGTGATATACCTCCTGGATGGGAAAAATCTCACTCCATTCTCCAGTATATAAATCAATGAATCACTCTGGTCTGCGGTACAATGTACATCCATTTTCTGCAACCTCCCTCTTCGCAGCTGAGAATAAGATTTAACTTAGAATCAATTATATGCTTTTATTTTTTTGCCGGAAAACTATCACCAAACGTCTGAACAATCAAGAAGCTCATTATTCATCAGAGATCTCATTTGAAATGTATTAAGAGTTATAGAGAATTTTTTACTTCTCTCTGATTAATAAGGCTAATGATTACAAAATATTTATATCGCCATGTCGGGTATGTAACGACTTATAATAATCACCAGCCCCTCTCACCTGATAACAAATCAGCGGCGTGCGTGGGTAAAAAAAAATGCCACCCGAGGGTGGCATCAATAGTCATCAAGAGGGTAGACAGCGCATACACGGGGCGCGGTACCCTGGCATGGCTGAATGTTTTGTTTTAAGCAGGTTAACCGATACCATGCTCAGCGAACAGCTTATATAGCTCCTTTATTTACATTTACTCTTTGAACATCATAGGTTCAGGGTAAAACCATGCAAGCCATAACTCGTTATGGTGGGTAAGCCACTCAACCATTATCAACATTCGCCATCATAAAATAAGAAAATTCATCACAGCTAATGAGAAGAATTACAGTTAAAAATAAAAGCATTATTGATAACAAGCAAGAATTAGCCAATCAATGCCTAATCCCCCTGCCATACTCTCATGGTGAACTTAACTTTCCTGTAAGAGAGGAAGCATCAATAACTTTATCATTAAATATGTTTCTACTATTGAAAACACATTGAGAATTTAACCACACGCGGATAATTCTGCAGGATACGGTAGCTGGAAACCATAAAGGGGTCATAGAGACCCCTTTATGACTGGTCAGGTAAGCTTGTTACTTAGCTTCCCCGACAATCGTCTTCACGTCAGCTTCGCTTGCGGCCGGCGCGCCGTTGCCCCAGGAGCCGCGTACATAGTTCACCACATCGGCCATCTCTTTGTCCGACAGCACGCCTTTGTAGCCGGGCATCATAAACGGAATAGTGCCCTGGGTTTGCGGCGTATGCGCGCCGTCGGCTATCACGCGGATCAGCGACGACGGATCTTTCGCCATCACAGCAGAATTCCCCACCAGCGATGGTACGTTATAGTCGGTGCCCTTCCCGTCCGGGCTGTGGCAGGTTGAGCAATAGCGCATGTAGAGAGTTTTTCCATCGGACGGCTGTGAGAACACGGCAGCATTCACCGGCGTGGCCGCTGTTTTTTGCGACGTGAAGTTGGCGATATACAGCGCGATAGCCTCCAGGTCTGCATCCGTCAGGTACTGGGTGCTTTGAGTCACCACTTCGCCCATCGGGCCAGCAATGGCGTGATGCTGGCTGCGGCCTTTGCTCAGCAGATCTTTCACTTCCTGCGTCGACATATTCATGCCGCGCAGAGAAGGCGCATACCAGCCGTCGATCATCGCCCCGCTCAGGAATTCCGGGCTTGAGTCATCGTAGCCTTTCTCCTGCATTGCCATGCCGCGCGGCGTATGGCAAGCGCCGCAGTGGCCCGGCCCCTGCACCAGATAGGCGCCACGTTTGATTTTCTCGGCGCTATCCCCACGGGCTTCAACCACGACTCCACCGGATTTTACATCATCCACGAACAGGCCGTTCCACACGCGCAGCGGCCAGCGGGCCGACAGCAGCAGCGGAATGTCGTTCTCTTTATTGGCGGTCGCCGCCGGAGTGACGTCCTTCATAAAGTAGTCGTACAGCGCCTTCACGTCCTTATCGGTCATTTTGGCGTAGGAAGGATAAGGCATCGCCGGGTAGAGCGCGTGGCCATCCTTGGCAATACCCTGGCGAACAGCCTTCTCGAAATCTTCGTAGCTGTAATCCCCGATGCCGTGGGTTTTGTCCGGCGTGATGTTGGTGGAGTAAATATCACCCACCGGCGTGGCAAATTTCTTGCCTCCGGCCATCGCCTGGCCGCCGTCTACGGTATGGCAGGCAATGCAGTCAGAGGCGCGCGCCACGTACTCGCCCTGCGAAACGGCAGCATAGCCGCTGGCGGAAAAGAGAAGGGAGATAGCCGCTAAAATACGTTTCATGTCTGGTTACCCCATCGCCACAAGTTCGTTCACCGCACGCCATGCCTGGTCAATCGCCGCATGAGCATAAGCACTCCAGTCGGAGTCAGAGTTAGCAATCGTGATGCGGCCTATCGGCTGGCGAGCGCGGTTGATAATCTCGGGCATCTTTTCCATATCATCGCTCAGGGAGTTAGCGTAATAGGCATAGCCGTGCGCCCAGCGGTTGACCGTAATCGCCGCGATATCGCGCGCGTGGTCAAAACCGGTATGGCCCAGCATCTCCTGCAGCTGGGAGCGAATCATCTGCTCATGGGCTTCAAAGGTGGAGCCCAGCAGGAAAGCGCGCCCCCGGCGGAACTGCTCGCGCGGAGACATGTTGCTGCCCGGATAGGTCGGGACGTAAACCATGTGGATACACATCGGATCATCCGGCGTCTGCGGGTGATGATAATCGCCCATGCTTACCGGGTAATCGAGCTTCACGCGGCTGTACGGCGCGGCCGGGGAATAGAATTCATGCACGCCTGTGTTCTTAAAGGCTCGCCAGTTGTTCACCACCACGTTGGTATAAACCAGCGGCGCTTTGACGTTGAGGCGCAGATCTTCTTTCTGCTGCTCCGGCGCCTCCGGCACGATATACGGGATCATCATGTTGTAGCCGGCCATAATGGCGTTGCGGCTCTTCACGCGGTGCAGTTTGCCGCTTTGATTGTTGATGTAGCTCACCACCACGCCATCATCGACATTGGCGGCGTTAATCACGCTGCTGTTGAGGCGAATGCGGGTGCCGTTTTCCGGCCTGTCCAGCAGCTCATAGTGCAGCCTGGCGGTGACGGAATCTTCCATCGTGCTGCCCGGCAGCGCTTCAGGGATCAGCTTGCGCACCATCAGGCGCGTCAGCCCGGCATTGCCGTCCGGGAAGTGATAGGTGTACGGCTCTTCAAGGTCGGCCAGCGCCTCACCATCCAGCGGCGGCAGGCCCATCGCCTCCATCCCCGGAAGCGCACAGGCACGCGCGTCGCCGCAGCTCACGCCTTCAATGCCAATGGCGAAGAAGTCGTTGGTGCGCTGCTGGAAGTACATCAGCGCCATTTTGCTTAAGCCGACTTTCATCTCGAGGAATTCATGGTAGCTGTGATTATCCAGCCATTCGGTTTTCTGCTCGACCGTCATCCCCTGCAAGTAATCGGCGGGGTTTACGTGAAGATCCAGCAGCGCCTTGCGGTCTGCTTCGCTCAGCGGGAAGTCGTTGATAAAGGCTTCGATGCTGCGGCCATTCAGCCTGTCCGGCGGAATGTCGTCCGACACCGCGCGGCCAGGGTCGCCGCTGACGATTTTGGTTTCGCCAAAGTTCTTTTTATCGAAGAACACACCGCGGCTCAGGTGCTGGTCCGGGTAGAAGGTCGTGTCAAAGCTGCTCTTCATGCGCGTGATGCTAACGCCCAGGGAGTCCATCAGGCCTTGAACCACCGGGCTGAAGTTGCTGTTGGGCGACTGGAATGACTCGCTGCCGCCGTAGCCGAGCAGCGTTTTTCCGCCAACGTTAAACTGGTTGCGCTTGGCGTGCCCGCCGAAGTCATCATGGTTGTCGAGGACAAGGATTTTAGCCTCCTTGCCCATTTTTTCCTGCCAGAAGCAGGCTGCCGCCAGGCCGCTAATGCCGCCGCCGACAATCACCAGATCGTACTCTTCTTCTACCGGCAGCTTGCCGAAGTCGAATTTTTCGTGCTCGCGGCCAAGAGCGTGCGCCATTTCGAACGATCCGGGATGGTTACCGCGCAGCCCGGTGAGGCTCGGAGGATAGTAATCTGTATTGATAACGGCGCTGCCGGGCGCGTTGCCGTTAGCTCTCACCAGTTGCAGAGGCGTTAAACCAGAGACAATTGCAATGGCCATCCCGTTAAGAAAGTCACGTCGGGTAATAGACATAGATAACCTTTTTTATCAGTCCTTTAGACATATTATTCACTAAATGATAACAAACTCATTGCCGCTTCGCTACGCGATAAGCCTGTTAGCTCTGATGTCATTTCTGGTAACGGGGGCCTGCACGCCGCTGGCCGGAAACCGCCCGGCAGCGGCGCTCTGTCGTCTATTTGCGCGGCTTCAGCTCTTCGTCGAGTTTCTTCGAGTCGTAATAGTCGCCCTGCCAGCTGATTTTGCCGTGGCTGACTTTGATGAAGCTCACGCCTTCAAACTTAATCGGGTTGTTGGTCGCCGGGCTGCCGCTCCATTCGCCGCTGTTGGTGCCGCTGAACGTCCAGCGAAAGGCGATGGTATCTTTGTTGTAAACCGGCTCGCTGGTCATCTGCCAGCGCAGGTCCGGCACCGCTTTAATAAACGCGCCAATCACCTCTTTTTCCGCTTTTTCTTTACCCTCGACGGGCGTACCGACCGCGGCGTCGTAATACACCATGTCGCTGGCGAGGTATTCCGCCGCCTGTCCGGCTTGATGGGCGTTCCACGCGGCCATGTAGTTTTTCACCACCGTGAGCGGAGAGCTTTCGGCCAGCGCCAGGGTTGAGAACAGAACCAGCGACAGCGCAGCGGCATTGATTATTTTCATCGCAAAAATCCTTATTCAGTGATATCGCACATGATGTGTTTGATGCGGGTGTATTCGTCGAGTGAATAGGAAGAAAGGTCTTTGCCGTAGCCGGACTTTTTAAAGCCGCCGTGGGGCATTTCCGCACACAGCGGGATATGGTTGTTGATCCACACGGTGCCGAAATCCAGCCGGGTGCTGAAGCGCTGTGCCCGGCTGTGGCTGCTGGTCCAGACGCTTGCCGCCAGGCCATATTCCACATCGTTGGCTCTGCTGAGCGCTTCCTCTTCGCTGCTGAAAGATTGAATGGTCATTACCGGACCAAAGACCTCGTGCTGGATAGCCTCGTCGCGCTGCTTCAGCCCGGAAATAATCGTCGGCTCAAAGTAGAAGCCAGGGCCTGCGCCCTTTTTGCCACCGGTTTCAATTTTTGCATGAGGCGGAAGCCGTTCAATAAATCCCGTGACCTGTTCCAGCTGGTTGCGACTGTTTAGGGCGCCGTAAAGCGCATTGTGATCATCCGGTTCACCAAAGGTAATCGCTTTTGTTTTCTGAATCAGCTTCTCAAGGAAGGCGTCATAAACGGAAGCTTCAACGATGATGCGCGTTGCCGCGGTGCAATCCTGCCCGGCATTCGAGAAGCCTGCGGCAGTAATGACCTCTACCGCTTTGTTCATGTCCGCATCGGCAAACACCACCACCGGCGCTTTACCGCCCAACTCCAGGTGAGCTTTAGTCAGGTTCGCGGCAGCAGAAGCAGCGACCTGTAGCCCGGCGCGGACGGAGCCGGTAATCGACACCAGCGACGCCTCAGGGTTTGACACCACCAGCGACCCGGTATTGGCCTTGCCCAGTACCACGTTAAACGCGCCCTGAGGAAAAATCGGCGCGGCAATTTCCGCCAGGAGTAAGGTACTGATGGGCGTGGTATCGCTTGGTTTAAGCACGACGGTATTGCCCGCCGCAAGCGCCGGTGCGATTTTCCACACCGCCATCATGAACGGGTAGTTCCAGGGCGTAACCTGGCCGACAATGCCCAGTGGCTCGCGGCGGATGGTAGAGGTAAAACCGGCGGCATATTCTCCGGAAGCCTTGCCCTCAAGGCAGCGAGCCGCCCCGGCGAAGAAGCGAATTGCATCGCAGGAGGCAGCGATTTCATCGCGCTCAATAAAGCGCTTAAGCTGGCCGGTTTCCTGACTTTGCACTTCAACAATGCGTGCAGCGTTACGTTCAATTTCGTCAGCAAGCTTCAACAATGCACGCTGCCGCTCGGACGGCAGTGAATGTTTCCATATCGCGAAAGCCGCTTTTGCCGCCGCATAAGCCTGGCTAACTTCCGCAGCGCCGCCGTCAGGCGACTGGGCATACACTTCGCCGTTAATCGGACTGATCAGATCAAACAGCGCATTCTGCTGGCCCGCCACATACTGGCCGTTGATGAAATGCTTCAGGATTTGCATCGCCTTCTCCTCAGATTAAACATAAACAATATTATGTAATATCTTTTGATCGATAGCTTTTCAATCTACACTTAGCTGCAACATGATCAACCCCACAATTTAACAATGCTCTTACATGACAAGGATCGAGAAAATGAGAAAACGCCCGGTTCTGGTAGCCTGCCAAAACCTTTCTTAAAAGGCTTGCCTGTGCTATCAATAACCGTTGATTCAGGGACTTTTAATCAGAGATGAATATGATTACTCATGCAGTAATATTCGCACCTATAGGACAGGCAAGTCGTTCCGATCAGATTGTGCAGCGCCTTTCAAATGCAATTATTACTGGTTTACTTGAGGCTAATGAGCAGCTGCCTAATGAGGCCGACCTTGCCAAAATGATGGGGGTTTCACACATCACCATCAGGGAAGCATTAAATACCCTACGGGCAAACCATTTAATCCATACGGTTCGTGGGCGTAACGGCGGCAGCTTTGTTTGTGAAAATAGCGGTGAATTTAATACCTCCCTTCACCCCTTTAAGAACATTAGCTCCGACTATATTTCTGACCTGGGTGAAATGCATTGCGCAATAATAAGCCACAGCGCAAAGCTGGCATCCAGAAGAATGACCACGGCGGATATTACCCGGCTACGGGAATTTGTTGAGGCGCTAAAGTCCGCCAGCACGCCGGAGCTTAAAACGCAGGCCGATATGCGCTGCCTGCTGGCGCTCTCCGCCAGTTCTCAGTCCGCAAGGCTCGCCAACCAGGAGCTGCTGCTTCAGGCTGAGTGGGCTTCACTGGTTGCCATTCTTTATCGCGACGAGGCTATTCACCGCGAAATTATTGATGTCTACACCGAATTGATCGCTGCACTGGAGAACCATAACGAGCAGGAGGCGGTGCGGTTAGCCACGCAGCTTATCGACACATTCACCTTCTATCTTATTGAAAGTAAATTAAAATATAAATAAAACCAACACAACAACACGGGCATCACTATGAATGTACCTGCAACCCTAACCCCCTTTACCCGTAAAATTGACGACATCATTACCACCACCATTGACGCAACCATCGCCCTTGCCGAACAGGTCGAGTCCACCCTGGCAGCGTGCCAGGGCAATAACCTCAAACTGCTGCTGGATCCCTCGATAAAACGCATTATTCAGGAGCATATCAAAGAGACGCTCAACCGGACGCCTTACTGTTCCGGTTCCGGCTTTGCCAGCCATATTGAAGGCAGCAATGAAGATAAAGAGTACTGGCTGCTGGAGTGGTGGTACAAAAAAGCTGATGGCGTGAAAAAGGTTAACCTCGACCTGGACCAGGCCACCCAGCAGCGGCTGGATTTCAGGACCTTCGAGTGGTTTAAAGATGCTCAGGAGAACGGTCAAGCCTATATTCATGGCCCCTACGTGGATTACGTTTGTAATACGTCTTATACCCTGACGTCGGCGATGCCGGTTTATTGTGCCGGACGTTTTATCGGCGTTGCCGCTATTGATGTGCTGGTCAGCGAAGTGGAGCAAGAATTACTTCCGCTGTTTAATAACCACAAAGTTATTCTGACTAATTTAGATAAGCGGATTATTTTCTCTACTTATCCAAAATATCGCGTAGGTGAACTGCTGAACGACAATGACGCGGTCGAAGTCTATAAAACAGAATACTGCACGTTGTATGAGCTGATTAAAAAAGGGGCATAAGCCCCATGAATAATGTGGACAAAAGCATACAGAAAAAAAGGGCCATAAGGCCCTTTTTATTAATATTCGCGAGAAAGATTTAGCCGTTTAGCGTATTCAATGGCGTCATTTTCTGGCGCATCAGAGTGGCCGAACGGCCTGGCTATCGACATATAGACCAGCCCCGAGCCAATGACCAGGGCCAGGCCAATCAGCACCGTCCAGCGGTCAAGAAAGGTTGCGCTATCGGCAGGCTGGGCCAGCAGCCAGATGCCGCCAATGCCGTAGGCCAGCGCCAGCACGTTAACCAGCATGCCCCACGCCCCCAGCGTCCACTCTCCCGCAGGCTTCCAGCCTTTGAGCCGCTGGCGCAGCGCGGCAAGAATCACCATCTGGAACGAAACGTAGATGCCGATAACCGCAAACGCGGTGATTCTGGCCAGGTTACCCGGCTGGAAGTACACCCAGACGCAAATCACCATCGGCAGCAGGCAGCTTATCAGCATCGCGTTGTCCGGCACGCTGTGCTTCGAAATCTTCGCCATCCACTCGCTGCCCGGCAGCATTTTGTCGCGGGAGAACGAGAAGATCAGGCGGCTCAGCGCGGCCTGAAGAGACAGAATGCAGGACAGCATCGCCACGATGGCAATCACGATAAACACGGTTGCGCCCTTCTCGCCCAGCGCGTCATTGAGAATCGCCGGGATCGGATCGGCAATTTTGCCATTAACGATGTTCATCAGGTCCGGGGATGACAGCAGATAGCCGAGGATAGAGATCACCGCGGAGATCGCGCCGAAGACAATGCTGAGGATCATCGCCACCGGGATCTTACGCCCTGGATTTTTGACCTCCTCCGCCACGTTGCCGCAGGCTTCGAAGCCGAAGAACATAAACAGGCCCATCAGCGACGCCGACATAAACGCCGTGCCGTAGCTGCCATCTTTCGCCAGCGCGCCCATGGCGTCAAACACCACGGAGAATGGCTGATTGCGGTGGAAAATCAACAGGTAAATACCGAGCGCAATCACGCTGATGATTTCGCACCAGAAGCCGAAGCCGGCGACTCTGGCCAGGTTTTTCGTCCCTGACATGTTCACGCCCATCATGATGGTGAGCAGCACCACGGAAGTCAGCAGCATCGCCAGCGGCGTATCGCCGTAATGGAAGAGCGAAGCCACGAAGGTCGAGGTGTATTCAACAATAGACGTAATCGTCACCACCAGCGCCCAAAGGTAAATCCACGCCGCAATCCAGGCGTATTTTTTCCCCCACAGCCTTCTGGCCCACGGATATAGCCCGCCGGTTATCGGATATTGCGAAGCGACTTCGCCGAACACCAGCGCTACCAGCAGCTGCCCGCAGGCGGCAATCAGGATCCACCAGATAGCCGGCGGCCCGGCGAGGGTTATCGCCAGCGCAAACAGGGAATAAACGGCGGTCAACGGCGAGAGGTAGGTAAAGCCAAGCGCAAAGTTGGACACAAGGCCGATGGAGCGGTTGAACTGCTGGCCCTTCTCCGGCGGCGGTACGGTACTTTTTGTAGCAGATGTCTGTTCCATATGTCTTTCTCTTTAGGTGGCATAGTTGCAGGCAATGGCTACATTTTATAAAACATATTAAGTTATATGTATATTGTGCTTTGTCACAATTTTGTTAGATATAATGTTATCTTATTGTTAATCACGGAAGACAAAAGAAAAGGGAATGAGCATGCTACAGGACAAGTAAAAAGCGGACTATGCCGCCTGCCAGAACCCATTGCCAGCAGCGTCTGCAATGGGTTACGTTCAATTGCCACGAAAAATAAAGAGGCAACGATCGTTCTCTAACATGCCATCTTACTTATCAGGCGAAAGCCTGAATGACGATCCCTTCCGCTTCAAATAACCTGCGGATTTCTCCCGCCATGGCGATGGCTCCGGCGGTGTCTCCATGAACGCAGATAGAGTCGGCCTGAACAGGGGTAAACTCCCCTTCTATCGACTCAACGCCGCCTTCGGTAATCAGCCTGAACATGCGCAAGGCAATCTGCCGGGCATCATGCAAAACGGCACCGGGTTCGCGTCTCGACACCAGTGAACCGTCAGAGTGATAGGCCCGGTCAGCAAAGGCTTCGGCAATGGTTCTTACCCCTTTCTGCCGCGCCCATGCTTGCAGCGGTGAGCCCGCCAGCGCCACCAGCGGCAGAGCGGGTGCGACCGACAGAATAGCGTCGAGTACCGCATCGGCCTGGCGCCGGTTATCGGCAATCGTGTTGTACAGCGCGCCATGCGGCTTCACGTAACGCACGCTTGTCCCCGCCGCCTGCGCCAGCCCCTGTAGCGCACCAATCTGGTAGATAACATCCGCCGTCAGTTCGTCGCTGGCAATGTCCATATTGCGCCGCCCAAAACCAACGAGATCCGGGTAAGCCACATGAGCTCCCACGGCCACACCCTGTACTCTGGCGGCACGAAGCGTTTCCAGAATGCCCGCGGGAGATCCGGCATGAAAACCACAGGCAACGTTCGCGCTACTGACAATCTGCAAAATGGCGGCATCATCTCCCATCGTCCACTGGCCAAAACTTTCGCCTAAGTCGCTGTTTAAATCGATTCTTTTTTTCATCGTTATTCCTTACGCAGAGGCTCATTTTTCATAAATAACGCCAGCACGAACCCCAGCACTATCACACTCGCCGAAATAATAAATACGGAATGAATGGCGGAGCCGAAAGCCTGAAGATAGTCGTTACGGATGGCTTCTGGCAACTGGTGCACCGCTGTGGCTCCAGTCTGACGCGGCAGCTGCGTGCCTGCGGGGATCAGCGTTTCGAGGTTGCGGCGTAATACTGACGTAAACACCGCGCCAAACGCGGCCACGCCGATAGATCCACCGATGGAGCGAAACAGCGTCGCGCTTGAGGTCGCCACGCCGATGAGCTTGATTTCCACGCTGTTCTGCACCGCCAGCACCAGTACCTGCATTACCATACCGAGACCAAGCCCCAGCAGCGCGATGTACAAATAGAGCGTAGAGAGCGGGGTATCAAGCTTCAGCGTACCGAGCAGCGCCATAGCGATAAAACTTAGCAACGTGCCAATAATAGGAAAGATGCGGTAACGGCCTATTTTACTGATGATGCGCCCGCTAATGATTGAGGTCAGGATAAGCCCGCCCATCAGCGGCAGCATTTGCATCCCCGCCTGGGATGGCGTAGAGAATTTCACAACCTGCAGGTAGAGGGGCAAAAAGGTCATCGATCCAAACAATGACATGCCGACGATAAACCCAATCAGGCAGCTCAATAAAAAGGTGCGGTTACGGAACAGGTGCAGCGGGATCATCGGTTCAATCGCCAGCCGCTCTTCATAGATAAACCCGGCAAGCGTCACGACAAAGAACGCAAAGACGCACCACAATTGGGGATCGGACCAGGCAAACACCGTGCCGCCTTCGCTGGTGAATAAAATCAGGCAAGTCAGTGAAATCGTCAGATAACCCGCGCCGAGAAAATCAATTTGGTGGCGCACACGTGCGGTCTGGGACCTGAGCACCGTGCCGATGACCAATAGGGCAAAAATCCCCAGCGGCAGGTTGATATAGAAAATCCAGCGCCAGGAAAAATGTTCCACCAGAAAACCGCCAATCAGCGGGCCAATCACCGTTGCCAGGCCGAATACCCCGCCGAACAGTCCCTGGTATTTACCGCGTTCAGAAGGCGGGATCACATCTCCTACGGCCGCCATGGTGACCACCAGTAACCCACCGCCCCCCAGCCCTTGTAGCGCGCGCGTTAAAATAAGCTGCGTCATGTTTTGAGCAAGGCCGCACAACGCTGAACCGAGAAGAAACACCGCAATGGCCGTTTGCAGCACGACTTTACGCCCCAGCAGATCGCCGAATTTTCCGTACAACGGAACCACTATCGTCGAGGCAAGCAGGTAGGCCGTCACAACCCAGGAAAGCCGGTCCAGCCCGCCCAGTTCTCCCACGATGGTAGGCAAGGCAGTAGAAACAATGGTTTGGTCCAGCGCAGCCAGCAGCATGACTAACATGAGGGCGGCGAAAAGCAGGCGCACGGAGGTTGTTTTCGGCAAGCCGGCTGAAGTGGTTTCAGAAGTTGTCATCGTCGTTTTCGTTAAAGGGGGAATCAGTTCGCCCGGGCGGTTTGCTGAAAGTGTAAAGATACCTGCTTAAACCCCGCCTAAGCTGCATCAAAACTCTGAAAAGCGCATTGACTTCGTTATTCCAGATTAACCCTGTCGCCGCGCGTCATGGGCTGGGAGATAACCAAAAATTCGACCTCGTTCCCGGAATCATTGCGGGCCTGATGCTTTACCTGTGGCGGAATCGGGATCCCCTTTCCGGATGAAACCACATAACATTGCCCTTCCAGCACCATCGTTAATTCCCCGAATAACACAAAAAAGAACTGCTGCGCCGTCGAATGATAGTGTCTTTGCTCGGCCCGACCTGCGGGCATGCGTTCGTGAATCACGCTTAGCGCAGGATCCTTTAGCAAGTGCCATCCGTCGCAACCACCGCCCCACAGATAGTGTTCCGCATTTTCTTTTGAAACGATCATAATTTCCCCTTTGTTAACGATAAAAATTCATAAATTTTATTGTGAGCAAATGCACTTATTTTTTGTGGTAATTTACCCACAAAAACTCAATCTAACCAAATGTTTTTAAAACGATTTATGACAAAAAAAAAGCACCAATCAAAAGTTTAAAAAATAGACAACTGTCACAATTTTGAGACACTTGTTTTCATTTTGGATTTGAGAGTACATTAGCGCCGTCCGGGTAAGGTTTACCTCCGAATACCAGATGGAGCGGCAACAAAAATCGGTTTGCGGCTTCAGCTTATTATGTACCTGTTGAGATGCGCGCCAGCGCGGAGTGATGTGAAGTGAAATATTTTCTGATGGGTATTTCTGTGATTGTTGTGTTGTGGGCCGGCACCTTCTTCCTGATGGTTGAATAAACGGTCACAGGCAGCAGCGCAAACAGAACAGGAGCCAAAAGGCTCCTGTTTTGGTTTCTGATAAGCAAGTTTGCTATCAAATCAGAGCATGATTTAATAAAAACAATGAATTACTTTCTCTGATTTACCCCAAACAGTCGAAAACCACGTTTTTCGGCTGTTTGTCATCACATTAAACAGGAGCCAAAAGGCTCCTGTTTTGGTTTTATTACTCAGCGTTCTCGGCGGCATTTTTGGGCAACGGCGGCAGCAGCCCGTCGGCACGGAACATCGCTTTAATGCCGCGTACAGCCTGGCGAATACGATCCCGGTTTTCAATCAGCGCGAAGCGGACGTGGGTGTCGCCATAGTCGCCAAAACCAATCCCCGGTGAAACGCAGACTTTGGCTTCCTGCAGCAGCTTTTTGGCAAACTCCAGCGATCCCATTGCCGCGTACTGTTCAGGAATTTTAGCCCACACGTACATCGATGCTTTCGGGCACTCCACCATCCAACCGGCTTCATGCAGGCCTTTTACCAGCACATCACGGCGGCGCTTGTACTGTTCTGCAATGTCACGCACGCACTGCTGGTCACCTTCTAATGCAGCAATAGCCGCAACCTGTAACGGCGTAAAGGTGCCGTAATCATGGTAACTTTTGATACGCGCCAACGCGCTGACCAACTCCTGATTCCCCACCATAAAACCAATGCGCCAGCCCGCCATATTGTAACTTTTTGACAGCGTAAAGAACTCAACCGCCACGTCGCGCGCGCCCGGTACTTCCATAATAGATGGCGCTTTCCAGCCGTCGTAAACAATATCGGCATACGCCAGGTCATGGATGACCAGCACGTCATACTGCTTCGCCAGCGCAACAACCTTTTCGAAGAACTCCAGCTCTACGCACTGCGCGGTTGGGTTAGACGGGAAGCCAAGGATCATCATTTTAGGTTTCGGGTAGCTTTCGCGAATCGCTCGCTCAAGCTCGGCAAAGAAATCCACCCCTTCCACCAGCGGCACGGAACGAACCTGCGCCCCGGCGATCACCGCCCCGTAGATATGAATCGGGTAACTTGGGTTCGGCACCAGCACGGTGTCACCGTGATCCAGCGTCGCCAGCATCAGGTGCGCCAGTCCCTCTTTGGAGCCAATAGTCACAATGGCTTCGCTTTCCGGGTCGATATCCACATCGTAACGGTCTTTGTACCAGCGTGAAATGGCGCGGCGCAGGCGCGGGATCCCTCGCGAGGTGGAATAACCGTGCGTGTCTTCACGCTGGGCCACGGTGCAAAGCTTCTCAACGATGTGCGGCGGCGTCGCCCCATCGGGGTTGCCCATGCTGAAATCAATAATGTCTTCGCCGCGGCGTCGCGCAGCCATTTTCAGTTCGGCAGTGATGTTAAAAACGTAAGGGGGCAAGCGATCGATACGCGAAAAACGACGTTTTGGACTGGAGTCAGCCATAAATTCCTCAGAGTAACGTGAGCGCCCGGACCGTCCGAGCGACGCTGCCACGCGATGTGGCCTGTTTTGAAAATAGCCTGAATAAAAATCACCTGTCGAGGGGGAAGTGAAAATATTTTTTCCGTGACATAAAACAGGAAGTTTCAAATGAAAGTCATCTCTATTTCATTTTCCAAATCAGGCATACATTAACCAGGTAGCAACAACTCAGTAACCTACCCTCTGAAAGATGGAGCCACCTATGCACCTGGACATTAACGATCTGCCAAAAGCTATCCGCGAGATAAAACAAAAGCTGCGCCACGATCTGCCTGATTATCAGTCGGTTTTCGCCGAACTTGAGGCCAATATTCGTCAACAGATCGAGACGATCCGCGCTGAAATGGATCGGGGTGAGAACCCGGTTCCGCAGCTCGACGCCGACGACATTCTGCAAGGCCGCGTCAGCGAGCAGCAAAAAGCGCTGATCCGCCAGCGCGGCTGTTGTACGGTGCGGGGCGTTTTCCCGCAGGAGCAGGCCGCCGCATGGAATGAAGAAATCGGCAATTATCTGGAACGTAACCATTTTGTCGAGCGCCTGAAAAATGCCGCCGAAGATAACTATTTCGGCACGCTAGCCGACAGTAAGCCGCAAATTTATGGCATTTATTGGTCGAAACCGCAGACCGAAGCCCGCCAGCACGAACGCATGAAAGCGGTGCAGGTGTTCCTCAATAATCTCTGGCAAACAGAAAGCAGCGGCAGGCAGCACTTCGACCCAAACCGTGTCGTGTCATACGCGGACCGTACCCGCCGCCGCCCGCCTCGTTCAAGCTCGCTGGGGCTTTCCCCACACGTTGACGGCGGCTCGGTTGAGCGCTGGCTGGACGAGAACTTCCGCCACGTCTATCGCCACGTGTTTTCCGGCCAGTGGCAGGATTACGATCCGTTTGCCGCCGAAGGGCGTACTGAAGTCAGGGAGTTTCCGTCTCCCGCCGTCTGTTCGATGTTCCGTACTTTTCAGGGCTGGACGGCACTCACCCCGCAGCGCAAGCACGGCGGTACGCTGAATTTGCTGCCGGTCGCCAACGCCATGGCCTGGATCCTGCTGCGCGCGCTGCAGGATGATGTGCCGGAAGAATCGTTGTGCGAGGCAAAGCCCGGAAGAGCATTATCCATTAACAAAGCGTGGCATCCCCTTTTACTGACTGGGATTTCCTCAATTCCCGATATGGAGCCGGGTGACACTGTTTTCTGGCACTGCGATGTGATTCATTCCGTCGAGAATGAACACCTCGGCGAGTTCGACAGCAACGTGATGTACATCGCCGCCGCGCCATGGTGCGAGAAGAACGCAGAGTACCTGCCGCGCCAGTGGGAAGCCTTTGTCGAAGGCAAAACGCCGCCGGATTTCGCTGCCGACGATTTTGAGGTGGATTTTGTTGGCCGCGCGACCGGCCAGGATTTGACCGCCGCCGGGAAGGAGCAGCTTGGCGGGAAGTAATGAGCCTCACCCTGCCAGAGTTGCCACTTAGTCATAAATATCGACACTTATGCAGGCCTGGGTAAGGTTCCGTTCACTTCTAGTCCTGTTTCATATGTCACCACCGAACCGGTGAACGTCTTAGGGGAGTCACCGTCACTCCCCTAAGAACCCGGACTCCCGGCCAGTCGGAGAGAAAACCGAGGCGATTTAAGCCGGAACCGAGCCTCGCTTTAAACCCGCAGCAATTCTGAAAGTCACTGTCGCTTCAAGACCTACAGCCACGCCCTTGTCCCCGGCTCTCATCGCCCCCGGTTATGACCCAACTCAGACGGGGTTGAGCTGCCGGGAGCAGCGAAAGAGAGCGATCGTCGGGAACGAATCGCGAACGACCCCGAATGTTTGGGTGATAGCCGGTGGGTTTACCGCTTCAGCGGCGATGAGCTCGCCGGGCGCCGGGGGTCGTCAGGGGGCATGGCGTAATGCCACCTGACACGTTCACCGTCTCTGAACGTGCAGGGAAAATAGATCTACGGGTGAACGGAACCTTAGCCGCCCCTGCATAAGCGTAGGTATTTATGACTAACAGCCTGCCCTTGTAGGAAAAGTATGAACAGCACGACAATGCCCTCTCCCCTGTAGAAGAGGGCCACGGTGAGGGAAAAATATTAAGCCCAGCGCTTAATGATAATAGAGGTATTAATCCCCCCGAAAGCGAAGTTATTGCTCTGCAGGAACTCGCAGTCAATCTTCCGCGCTGTACCCATGATGTAGTCCAGTGCGCCGCATTGTTCGTCCGGTTGGCTCAGGTTTAGGGTCGGAGCAAACCAGCCTTCACGCATCATCTGCAGGCTCATCCAGGCTTCGAGTGCACCACAGGCGCCCAGCGTATGTCCGAAGTAGCTTTTCAGCGAAGAGATTGGCACGCTGTTGCCATAGATAGCCTCTGTGGCCAGACTTTCCGCGATGTCACCGCGGTCGGTTGCCGTACCGTGAGCCGAGATATAGCCCATATCCCGCGCGCTCAGGCCAGCCATTTTTAGCGACTGTTCCATGCAGATTTGCATGGTTTCGCGCTGCGGCTGGGTGATGTGCGCCGCATCGCAGTTGGTGGCAAAGCCAACTATCTCACCGTAGATGGTGGCACCACGCGCTTTCGCATGCTCCAGTTCTTCCAGAATCAACGTACCGGCACCTTCGCCGATCACCAGGCCGTCGCGCTTCTGGTCGAAAGGCGAGGGGGTCGTTTTAGGCTGGTCGTTACGCTGGCTGGTGGCAAACAGGGTATCGAACACTGCGGCTTCGGAAGGGCAGAGTTCTTCGGCGCCTCCGGCAACCATCACCGTCTGGTAACCGTGGCGGATAGCCTCCCACGCATAGCCAATGGCCTGGCTGCCAGATGTACAGGCGCTGGAGGTCGGGATAACCCGGCCGCGCAGACCAAAGAACAGCCCGGTATTGACGGCGGTGGTGTGCGGCATCATTTGAACATAGGTCGTGCCGGTAATGTTATTGGTGTGCTTTTCCGTCAGCATGGTGGCGAACTCACTCACCGGGCCGGTACTGCCGGTTGATGAGCCGTAAGCAATGCCCGTTTCGCCGTTGGTCAGCACGGCGTCACCGATTAACCCTGCCTGCTCCAGGGCAAGTTCAGTCGCGCGGGTCGACATCAGTGAGACCCGCCCCATGGCACGAATGCGCTTGCGGGTATAGTGTTCCGGTAGTGTAAAGTCATCAATGGGGGCGCCGAGCAGCGTATGCAGCCCGTCGTAAACTTGCCACTCCGGCATTTTGCGCACCGCATTTTCATACGCCAGCAGCCTGGCGGATACGCTCTGCCAGTCCTCTCCAAAGGCGGTGACGCCGCCCATGCCCGTAATCACGACACGACGTGTCATAGCATCCCTCCGTTGATGGAAATAACCTGTCGGGTTACGTAGCCCGCAATATCAGACATTAAATAACTGGCCAGCCCGGCGACTTCCTCTACCTGGCCGGTGCGCTTCATGGGGATTATCGACATCGCCTCTTTCAGCGCCGCCTCTTCCATTTCAATCATGCCGGTATCGATAAGGCCCGGAGCGATGCAGTTCACGGTAATCTTACGTTTTGCCAGCTCAATGGCCAGTGCCTTGGTTGCGCCAATAATACCCGCTTTGGCCGCGCTGTAGTTAACCTGGCCGCGGTTACCCATTATGCCGGACACCGAAGAAAGCGTGATGATGCGACCGCCCCGGCGAGTAGCAATCATCGGCATAATGCACGGCTGGATAACGTTGTAGAAGCTGTCCAGATTAGTGTGGATCACCGCATCCCAGTCATCGTCGCTGAGCGCCGGAAACGCCGCATCACGTGCGATACCTGCGTTATTCACCACGCCATACCACGGGCCGTGTGCTTCCATATCTTGCTCGAGCACTTCGCGGCATTGTTCGCGGTTACCCACGTCAAAACAGAGTAGGCGGCCGGCACCGCCCGCGGCCAGGATGCTATCGAGCGTTTGCTGCGCCCCTTCGGCATCGCGATGGTAATGTACGCCGATAACAAACCCATCGGCGGCAAGCTTGCGGGCGATGGCGCTGCCAATGCCTTTGCTGGCACCGGTAACCAGAACAGAACGACTCATGCTGTAGATCCCTGATGAAAAAGCGTTGTTAACTCTTCTGTGGTGGGCTGGAAAGTGTTGATCCGGCCGGTTGCCAGCGTCTCATTGCCTACGCTAATTGCGCATTCGAAACTGCCGAAGCGCTCGTCTTGCATTAATAATTTTACCGTAATGGTGAGCCTGGCGTTTGCAGGCAGTATGCCGGCCGCGCAGACGAGCTCTCGTGCGCCAAGCACCATGCCAAGGCTAATGCTGTCCTGCCCATGTTGTTTACGATGCCAGCCGGACCAGACGCCGACGGTCTGTGCCATCAGCTCAAGCGCATACCAGCCCGGCAGGCTCCCCCGATCATCAATAAACGGCCCCAGCACGCCGGTTTCGGTGACCGTCACCTCACAAATGGTGGTGTCGTCCGTGACGTTGATGACGTCTTCAAGCAGCAGCATTGGCGTGTCGTGCGGCAGGTATTCCGCCGGGTGTAAGTAGTGGCTCATGGCATTCTCCCGAGCAGAATACTGGCGTTGTTTCCGCCAAAGGCGAAAGAGTTTGAGAGGATAACCGGGCGCTCAAGCGGCCTCGTGCTGTCAATAATGCCGCAGGGCGGCAGGGCCGGATCGCGAGGTGAACGGCTGAAATCCTGCGGAGGCAGGGGCAGGTCCCGCTGCAAAATCAGCATGGCAATGGCCGCTTCGGTAATGCCCGCCGCCCCCAGCGTATGCCCCGTAAGATGCTTGGTCGAGCTGCAGGGAACCTGCTCACCAAACAGCGCGTGCATGACGCTGGACTCAACCTTGTCATTTAGCGGCGTGGCGGTGCCGTGCAGGTTGACGTAGCCGACCTCGCCCGGCGTCATTCCTGCGTCGGCAAGCGCCTGTTGAATAGCGCGAATAGCCCCTTCACCTTCCGGATGAGGGGCTGAAATATGATGAGCATCGCTGGACTCACCCACGCCAAGCAGCGCGATGGGCTGCGGCGCTTTGGTCAGCAGCATTAACGCGGCGCCTTCACCGATTGTAATGCCGTGGCGATCTCTGGCGAAGGGCTCGCACAGCTCGGCGGAAAGTGACTCAAGGCTGTGGAAGCCGTTGACCGGCATGCGGCTTAACGTGTCGGCTCCGCCGACGATGGCAACATCGGCAAGCCCGGCTTCAATCAGGCGTCGCCCGCTGATAATCGCCCTGGCGCTTGAGGAGCAGGCGGTGGAGAGCGTAAACGCAGGTCCCTCAAGCTGTAGCCAGTGGCTAAGAAAGCGGGAAGGGTCGCCGAGTTCCTGCTGAGGATAATGCCAGGCGCCGCTCTCTTTGCCGTTAAGCGTCAGGTTGACATGGCTATCGCCTTCATCCAACCCGGAGGTGCTGGTGCCGAGGACCACCGCAACGCGGTCGTGGCCATACTTTTTAATCGCATCATCCACCTGCGGCTGAATTTGCGCCAGCGCCGCTAAAAGCAGCTGGTTGTTACGGGAGCGGTGGGCGGCGAAGGTATCCGGAATGGCCGGTAGCTCACCGTCAACGCCACCCAAAACGGCCTCTGAGTGCCCCTGCAGCCAGCCGCTGCGTGGCCGCATACCGGGCGCGCAGCCCTGAGTCAGATTGGCGGCGATGTCATCGAGGTTATTGCCCAGCGCGTTTATCATCCCGACGGCGGAAATATAAATCATCTCAGTCACCCAGATATTGAATGGTGATGTGGTACTTAAAGACATGCTGCTGAATGCTTATCGGCTCGCGCTGGCCCTTACGCATCAGGTAGGTGATTTCGGTCACTAGCTTGCCGCTGGCATTGCGTAGCTCGCGCTTATCGCCTTTGTCGGTGAGCGTCCAGCCCTTCGGCAACTGTGGCTGCCAGGCGGAAATCGGCCAGTGGCTTAGCATCACATCGGCCAAAACCTGGCTTGCCGGAGGCATCTGTGGGACGACGATCGATTGTTCTGTATGCAGCCCCTTCTCATCGTAGGTGACGAGAAACAGGCGGATACCTACCGAAGACAAACCGGCCAGCGTCAGCTTTTTATCGTCAGCGCTAAGCATCACCAAAAGCGATTGGGTTTGTCCGTTGAAGCTGCCGGTTAGCAGTTGCTGGGCGTTCACCGCCGGGGAGATCCCCGGAGCCGGGAGCGTGACGCGCGCGCCAGGCTCCAGCCAGGCCTGCGGGCGACCTTGCTGGTCTTTTTGCGAGTGGCTACAGCCGGTAAGCATCAGCGCGGCAACAAGCGGTACGGCGTGCCAAAAGTTAAGCTTCATCATTTTCTTCTTTTCCCTTTTTTAGCGGGCATGGCCAGCGGCGACAGCAGGAAGGCGGTAAAAATCCCGCTGACCAGAACGATGCCAAAACTGCTTATTGCCTGCGTGGCGCTAAAGACCAGCATGCCGAGCGTCAGTAACGTTGTGGCCATTGCCAGCGTGATGGCGAGCAGGGAGGTCAGCGGCGTGCCGCGCGGGTTGCTGAAAAACAGCGTGTAGTTAATGCCGATGCCGAGCACAAGGACGAGGGCCAGCAGCGAAAACAGGTTCACGGCGTGACCGCTCAGCGATAAAGCGGCCAGGCCGCAGCCCAGTGACAGAATAGAAGGCACCAGGCTGATAAGCCCTTTGCGCCAGCCAAGACGGAGCATGGCACCGCAGGCGATGACGGCTAATGCCACCAGCAACAGGCCGGTCAGAATATGCCGATAAAGCGCGAACAGCGCGTCAAAAGTGTCTTTCCTGTCTACCCAGGCCACGCCCGGCTGTTTTGCTGCAAGTCCGTTTAATGCGTCGGTTTGCTTAACGCCATCAACCGGCACCAGCACGCCGCTTTCGTCATTGCTCAGCGTGATCCACAGCAGGCGCCATCCTTCGCTTGCCGGGCTTTTTAGCCAGTCGGCTACCGATACCGGCATCGGGCTAAGATCTGGCGTAACCGTTTGTAGCCCGGCCTGCTGCAGTGCCTGCGCAACGGCCGGGGTAGCACGCTGTAAAAGCGTTAAATCCTGCCGTTGACGAACAAGCGAGTTGATCGGTAGCGTACGGTAGCCCCCGATCAGGCCACTGTGCTTTGCCTGCTCCAGCGCGGGCGTAAAGGCCTCAAGCCGCTCCAGCGTTTGCTGCGGGGAATTGCCATAGACCACGAACCATTTCTGGTCGACGCTTTGCCCGGTCAGGGCGGTAATGGCTTTCTCCTGGGCGAGCAAATGCTGTGGCAGCGCCTGTAGCTGAGAGATATCGTCATCGACTTTGAGTGTCGAAATGCCCGCCAGCGAGAAGATTGCCAGCGCAACAGGCAGCCCAACGGCGAGTTTTTTATTCCGTCGCCAGGCGGCCAGCCAGCGCAGCATAAGGACCATGGCTGGAACCGGGCGAACCGGTAGGCCGTGGCAAAGCCACGGGTGCCAAAAAATGACCGTAAAGCAGGAAGCGCTTAACCCCACGGCGGCGAAAACCGCCATTTGCCGAATGCCTGGAAACGGGGCGAGCATCATTATCAGGTAGGCGGCGACGGTGGTGAACAGCGCCAAAAGCAGCGCGTTACGCACTTTCGCCAGGCTTTGCCACGGCGTGACTTCGCCGCCGTGCACCATGCGCTCGGTCAGGTAGTAAAGCGTATAGTCGGCGGAAATACCGATGATGCTCATACTCATCACCAGCGTCATCAGGTGTAGTTCGCCGAAGATAAGCAGGGTGACAACGGTACCGGCAAGCGCGCCGATACCGATGGAAATAACGCACAGCAGCAGCGGACGCAGCGAGCGGAAGACCGCCACAATCAGCAGCACCACGCCGAGAAGGGTGGCTACACCCAGCGTTGAAATATCCTTCTTCGCCTGCTGGCTGGCATAGTCGCTGTAAAATACCGTGCCGCGCGACAGAATTTGCGCCTGTGGGTAGCGCCCTGTTACTTGCTGTTTCAGCGAGTCCAGGGTGGTAACCAGAGCGTGCGTTTGCTGCATATCAAAGGAGGAACCTGCCAGTTCACCGTGCAGTAAATACCAGTAATTGCCGTGCTCATCCTGCGTCACCAGCCAGCCGTCCATTAGCCTGAGGCGCTGGCCATTTTTGGCCATGGCAAGCTGTGAGCCACGCATCAGCATCAGCGGATCGTTTTGCAGCTCTTTACCGCTAACGCCGGAAAAGGCGGAGTAAAGCTGAGAGAGAATCCACTGCGCCTGAGCATTACCGCCGTTTTGCAGGCGTGCTCGCGTGTCGCCGTCGAGCATGCCGTTGCGATGTTGCCAGAAAAAAGCCCCCCATTGTTGCTGGGTGGCGGCGTCCATCGGGCCTTTGACTTCCGCAAGCGCATGAGAGCGCTGCAGGAGAGCAAGCCAGGCCTGCGCCACCGTCGGGTCGGCTTTTTTCCCCGGGCTGACCAGCCAGACCAGCTGCTTGTCCAGACGCTGCATAAAGCCATCGTTCAGGGCGGGAGGAATAGCGCCCAGCGCCTGTTTTGGCAGCATGGCCAGCACGCTGCTGTTCATCCTCGAACCGGGCAATAGCGTGAGTAAAGCCGCCAGCATGATCAGGCAGGCGATTCCCCACAGCACGGCAGGGGTTTTGCGGTTACTGACTGGCAAAGCGTTGGCGTTCTTCATCGGTGAGCTTGGCCGGGGTCAGTTGATGTTGAGAGAGTGCGATATCCGTGCGATCGCCTTGTTTGTCATTCAGCTGAATGCTGTCCAGATACTGGCCGCCTGCCAGGTCTATGGTGGCGAAGATCTTATCCAGCGGCGTGACGATTGGCATCAGGCGCAGCGTCCAGCGGCCTTCGCCTTTATCGGTAAACTCCACGCGGAAGTTTTGCTCCAGGACTTTGCGGTCGGCCTGGAACAGCGCCCGCAGCAGGTGGTTAAACTGAAACATCTGCGGGTTATTTTCCGCGGTGATTGTTTGAGGTGGCTGGCCGTTGATGGCCTGGACCATTCGGGTGTCATCCAGCAGCAGCTTCATGGAGAAAGGGCTGGTCTGGTCCCACAGCAGACCTTTATCCCTGGCTATCAGCATCTCGCCGGATGATTTCAGCGGCTGAGGCAGATCTTTGATAGTGCGGCTCTGCTCAAAATGGGCGCGGATAACCGGCTGTTCGGTAAAACGCTGTTGTAGAGCGTCAAGCGTCAGAGCGTTGACGAAGGGGCTGATCAGCAGTGCCAGCATTGGCCAGTATTTCATGGAGTTACTCCCATACGTTCAAACAGAATATCCGGGCAGACAAAGCACAATTCATGGCTTTTTTCTTCGACCGCAACCTGGATGGTATAGCCGGTGGTGGCTCGCTTTCCGGTTTCCGCATCAAAAATTTCATAGCCGATGCGCAGGCGGTTTTCGTATTCCTCAATGCGCGCCCGAACGCGAATACGCTGTTCAAAGGTCAGCGCGTTGCGGTATTTCACGCGGGTATCGACCACCGGCCACAAATACCCCGACTCTTTCATCTGGCGGTAGCCGTAGTTGAACTGATTAAGCAGCGCCTCACGGGCGATTTCGAAGTAGCGAAAATAGTTGCCGTGCCAGGCAACACCCATCATATCGACGTCATGAAAAGGGATGGTCAACTCGACTTCAGCGGTAAAACGGGGATCGTTGTGCACCCTTTACTCCTTGTCTTTGATGTCCGGCAGTTGCCAGAAATCGAAAAAATTAAACCAGTCGAGCGGCGATTGCAGAGCATAGTGTTCAAGGCGCTCCGCGTAGCGGTCGATGGTGCGTTGCAGTGCGGCCTGGCGCTCCGCACGTGGCAGCAGCAGCGGGTCGGCAAAGGGTTCACAATGAATGCGTAACTTGCCGTCCTGACGGAGTGCAAAAATCAGCTCGACCGGGCAGCGCAAAATCGAAGCCAGAATAAACGGGCCCTGCGGGAACGGGGCCACCTGGCCCATAAACGGGCTCCAGCAAACGCGCCATTCGTTGCCGCGCTGGGGATTAACCGCGACGCGATCGCCAACGATGGCAATCCACTCGCCGCGATCCAGCTTGTCTTTGAGCAGCATGGCGGTCTCCGGCCCAATGTCGGCCACCGGTATCAGGTTTAATCCGGCTTCGGGCGCCATCTCCTGCATAATTTGCTTAAAGCGCTGGGCGTTATCGTTGAACACCAGGGCATTGATGGTTTTGCTGCCCTCAAGTTGAGCCAGCGAGCGGCAGGCTTCAACGTCACCAAGATGCGACGCCAGAAGCAGTTTTCCCGCGGTGCTGCTGGTGTTGAGCGTTTGTTCCGCGCCTGAGGCGAACAAAACATCACGACCCAGCTGCAGTTCGCCACGCCAGCCAGCGACTTTATCCAGCATGGCATCGCCAAAGCGCAGGAAGTGGCGGAAGCTGGTCAGGTTTTCCGGTATCGGCATGCTGCGGGCCGCCAGCTGCGTGCGTACGCGTGAAATCCAGCTTTGTGAGGCTTTACGAGCGCGGTGTGCGGTGAGCCAGTAAACGCCCACGACCGGATAAAGCAGCAGCGAAAATGCCCTTCGTCCCAGCAGGCGCCAGACCAGCAGCATCAGGCGCATTCCCCACAAGCCTTTAACCTCTTTCTGTTTTGCCCAGTGTTGTTTTTTACGGCGGAACAGCAGGGAAGGGATGCGCGGCAGCATGCCGAAGAACAGGCGGGTGTGCATCAGCGAAATACGGCAGTTATCTTTCAGCGCGTCAAAGTGCGACAGGCCGTCCTGCGGATAGGTGACGCGGGTTGGCACGAAATAGCTGGTGTTGCCCTGCCAGTAGAGGCGCACCATGACTTCGGTGTCGAAGTCCATCCGTTTGCCCAGGGGAACGCGTTTAGCCAGCTGCAGCGTAGGGGCTACCGGATAAACGCGGAACCCGCACATGCTGTCTTTAAGCTGCAGCGACAGCGTTTCTATCCACACCCACACGTGGGTTACCCAGCGGCCATACAAGCGTGAGCGAGGAATGGAATCGTCATAAATGGGTTGCCCGGAGATGAGCGCGTCCGGGTGCAGCTGTGCCAGCGCAAGCAATTTCGGGATATCTTCAACGGCGTGCTGCCCGTCGGCATCGACCTGTACGGCGTGGGTATAGCCCTTTTCGGCGGCAATTTTCAGCCCCTGAATGACGGCTTCACCTTTTCCGGCATTCGCCGGCAGGCGAATCAGCGTCAGGTTTGCATGTTGAGCATCCAGTTGTTCAAGAGTCTGGCGGGTGACCTCGTCGCTGCCGTCGTCCACCACGATGCAGGGTAAACCAAAGGGGGCCAGACGCGTAAGAACGCGTGGCATCATCGCCCCGTGGTTGTAGCAGGGGATGAGTACGCAGGGGCGAAAAGTCAGCGACATAAACGAATCTTCCCGCTGCTGGCGGTATGGCGTTCCTCGCCGTCGTGGCGCTTAAAGCTAAAGCTCAGGATCTGCCGGGCTTCCTGCCATTCCAGCATTAATGTGACGGTGGATTCCGGCAGCAGCGGAGCCTGGAACTTCACGTTCTGAATGCTGTGGAAACGGTAGTCCGATGCCAGCAGCTCGCGGGCATACAGCATCACCCAGTCCAGTTGGGCAACGCCCGGCAGCAGAGGCTGTACGGCAAAGTGGCCTTTGAACCAAAACAGGGAAGGGTCGAGATAAAGCACAACTTCCAGCGTTTCTGGCCGTGCCTGATGGCGCTCAATTTCATGAGGTTTCATGAAATAACTCCTGTAATTGCGCATAGACACGCTTGTTCATGTTATTGACCGGAATTTCGTCCACCACGCGCCAGTAGCGCGGCATGGCGACGGGTTCAAGCCAGGGCTGAAGCGACCTTCGCCATGCCATTTCCTGGGCTTTACCGCTGCGCTGCTGCCAGCGCTGGCGTGCTGATTCATTGAGAACCAGTAAGACGCCAATTCCCTGACGCCCGCCGCGTGAAACCGGCAGGGCGGCGGCCTCACAGATGCCCTCCAGCGTCAGCAAGCGCTGCTCAATTTCGGTCAGTGAAATGCGTTTTTCTTCAATTTTGACGACGCGCCCGCGGCGCCCCATCAGGCGAAATGTTCCGTCAGCATCAAAGTGCAGGATGTCGTCCAGCAGCAGGCCATCTTGTGCGGCAATGAGCGGTGAACGGGCACGGAAAGATTCACCCTCAGCGGCGATGTTTATGCCTGGGAACGGCCACCAGGGAATGTCATCTCGCTCGCGGTAGCGCCAGGCGAGTACGCCGGTTTCGGTACTGCCATAAATTTCATCCGGGAATACGCCCAGCCAGCGAGATGCCTGCGCAACATCTTGCCAGGGGAGCTGGCCGCCCGCCGAGAGAATAATGTCTACCGGTGGTGGTGAAAGCTGGAGATCAAGACGTTTCAGGAAAGCCGGGCTGCTAATAAACGCATAGCGGTGCCTGGGGCTCAGCGCGGCAAGCTGTTCGGCGTAGTAAAGCATCGCCGCGTGAAGTGGTTGCCCAAGCGCCATCGGTAAAAAGATGCGGAAGGTGAGCCCATAGAGGTGCTGCGGCACCACCGAGGCGACGATTCTGCACCCTTCAAACCGTTCGGCAAAATGCGCCGTCAGCAGCGCGGCCTCGTGGTCGAGATGGGTGATGGATTTGATCACACGCTTAGGCGTGCCGGTTGAACCCGAGGTGAACAGTTCCACGAAAGCATCGTCAGCAATATCGGGGAAAAAGACGGCTTCTTCTGCTATTTTTTGCTCTGAACGCACAATACAGAGTGGCCCCTGCCAGGCAAGGTCTTTGTCGCTCAATACGCCGTCGAACAGGCTGCATTGCTCATTAAGCAGCGCGACCCGGCAGTGCCCTGGGATAACCGGCGTTCTTCCGGCGTGAAGCGTCGCCAGCATTGCCACAAGAAACAGGTAGCTGTTTTCAAAGCACAGCGCCCAGCGCTGGCCAGGGCGATGGGCCATGTGCTGCATCAGCTGTGCGACGTCGTGGCGCAAATGTTCCAGCGTCCACTCCTGGTTGCCAAGCCAGGCAACAATCGTGGAGGAAGGGCGCGGAGCGGTTAACCACCTCGCCAGAGAAAGAGGTTGCTTCATTGTGATTCTCTTTTTATCACCCGACGGCGTACCAGCCACTCTCCTGCCATTAACGTCCCCATCAGCAGATAGGCAATCATGCCGTTCCAGGCCGTCCACAGTGCCATATCACCATACAGCGCGGTGAACAGCGCAATGCTCCCGTTGGCAATAAAAAACAGGCACCAGATTTGTGTGACGCGGCGGGTATAACGCACCGCCGTCTCAGGAAGTTCGGGGTCACGCAGTCGTGCCAGACGTTCGACAATCGGCATAGCGGACCAGAGTGATCCGCCGAAGACGGCAAGCATCACGCTGTTTACCACCACCGGGTAAAACAGCAGCAGCTGGTGCGTTTTCAGCAGATAACTGGCCGCGCACAGCACTATCCCAGCGACGGCCACAACCTGGGTGACGATCCGCAAAGGACCAGCCTGTCGTCGGGTTTGGCGAAAGCGGACAAACAGCAGCAGAGCCATGAGCGGTAGCAGCCAGTGCAGGCTGTTATGTGCCAGACCCAGCCAAATAATGCCTGGCCAGGCCAGCAGCAGCAGTCCCGTCAGCAGCTGTACACCCGGAAAAGCGCGAGCGCACGGCATAGCGCGTTACGCTTCTTGTAACAGACGTTCTACCGCGTCGACCACATCCTGTATGGTGCGAACGGCTTTGAACTCTTCCGGTTTGATTTTTTTGCCGGTTTTCTTTTGCAGATGGACAATCATATCCACAGCATCGATGCTGTCTAATTCCAGATCTTCGTACAGGCGAGCTTCAGGTTTGATGTCCTGAGGATCGATTTCAAACAGCTTCACCAGCAGCGCGGAAACTTCTTCATAAATAGCGTGTGGATCGGTCATAACGGACTCTCCTCAGGCTCGTTGAGCGTGAATGAAAGATGCCAGCGTGGCAACGGAAAAGAAGTGCTGGCGCATCTCTTCGCTCTCAGCGGAAAGCACCACGCCATACTGGTTTTTCACCGCCAGCCCCAGTTCCAGAGCATCAATCGAGTCCAGGCCTAAACCCTCGCCAAAGAGTGCTGCATCGGTGTCAATGTCGTCGCTCGACATTTCATCCAGATTGAGTGTGTTTATGATGAGATTTTTAATTTCAAGATAGAGCGCTTGCATCATTAATACCCGAAAGAGGGTTTGTCCCCTGTTGTAATTGAAGCAAAAGATGCCGGTTTAGCTGCCTTGCCGCCAGCGCCGGTTCTTGTGAATTTGCCTGGTGAAACTGGTCAATGCTTATCCGTTCGCGCACCCTGACGGTAAATAAGGGTTTTGCTGGCGGGACATTGTACCATTTGCTTTGCTTGTCCAGCAGGTTCTCACTGCAGTGGATCGTCGCAACGCGTAAGTCGCTGCCGCAGCGCACGGCGATATTGGCCGCACCGCGCTGAAGCGTCATTTTACCGCCGGGCTGCGTTCGCGTGCCCTCGGGAAAGATCAAAATTGTGTCACCTTGCTGCAGCCGCTGGCGGCTGGCGGGTAATAGCGCGTCGGCCTGACTGTTAACCAGATAGTCCGCGGCACGAATGACGCCGCTGACAAACGGGTTTTTAAGCAGCGCATCTTTAACCAGGCAATCTGTCTCGGGCATGACGGATGCGAGCAGAACGTAGTCAATCAGCGTTGGGTGGTTGGCCACCACCAGGCAGCCGCGCTCGGCGTGAAGAATGTCCCGCCCCTCAATATGGTAGTCCAGCACCCTGATGGTTTTTGCGATCGTCAGAAAAAGGCGAAAGCTTGCGGCAATACTGCGGCGCGCGATGCGGCGACGTGTTGCAGTATCCCTGATAAACACCAACAGTAAGTTAAACCAAACGGTAGAGAGCAGTAGCCCGCCGAGGCCAAACAGCGCAAAACAGAAGCCCGTCATGACCAGTCGCCATAGCCAGTTTAGCCGTGCCGCAACGCCGCTCATGCGCGACTCCATTGCCATTCAACACGCTCGCCCGGTAGGGTAAAGGCCGAACAGTCATTCAAATAGTGCTGTAAAAACAGCAGGCTTTGCGGCAATGTGGGTTCGCCGGTGGCCTCGCTTTTTTGCGTGCTGCACCGTAGGCTGCTTCCCGCCTCAAAGACCAGCGCAACGGCGTACGGCCAGGTGGGCATCTGCGGCGCGATATGCGGGTGGTAAAACGTCGGCAGCTGGCCGTCAAAGTCAACCATCAGGACTTTCTGGTAACCCGCCTGCAGCAGGCAGATGACTTCGCACAGCCCCTGCTGGAAGGTGTCTTTACCGGCGGACAGTGAGGCTGACGTAATCGGTTTTTTCGCGGCAATCGTGAGGTTACCAACGGATGAATTATGAACCGAAAGTGCGAAATCCGTCGGAGAGAGCGGTTGTTCCGTCGCCAGCGCGTGCAAAATGCGGTAATTACGCTCGAGTTCTCCGTGGCGGCTGGTATACAGCACCGCATCAATTTGATGGCGACGCAGCATTGCCAGCCCGCAGTCAACGGCCAGTTTGCTACCTGAGCTGAGGCGGCGGGCCGTCATCATCGGAAGCTCGCTTAATGCACCCAGGGGGAGCGTGGGGTCGATAGCCTGCCCGCGCTGTGACCACTGTTGCCACTCTGTCGCGTTGCTGAGGCCCGGCGCTTTCGCCTGCCAGTCAATAATGTTAAGTGTAAATTTCATCCGCGTGATTCTGCGATAATTCAATGATTATATTACGGTTACACTAAGCACCAGCGCTGAGCGCGCTGGGTCAGGAGATTTTCTGGCATACCAGCAAGGTATGACCCACGCCTAAGTTATCGTGGCGTTCTGAAACCTGGAACCCAGCCATTTCCAGATAACGATAAAACTTCTCTACGCTGTAAAAACGGCTGTTGCCGTTGGCCATGCAGGTAAAGTAAAGCGAAGAGGCGTTAAGACTAAACGAAGCCGCTTCAAATTTTTGTGCGTCCCAAAACAGTTCCATCACGCAGAGCCTTGCGCCCGGCTTCATCACCCGGGCAACGTTGCTGAGAAGCGTAATGATTTGCTCCGGCGAGAAGCAGTCCAGGAACTGGCTCATCCACCAGATATCTGCCTCTCCGGGCAGGGGGGAATCGCTCAGCATATCTACGCTGTGGAAATCAATACGTCTGGAAAGCCCTGCATTCTCTATATTTTCACGCGCGAGTGCAATTTGTTGCGGTAAATCCAGGAGGGTAACCGCCACTTTTTCATCATATTTGCAGCAGCGTAATGCCCATTTCCCCGTATTTCCACCAACGTCATAAAGACGAGCCGGTTGGCTGGCGAAAACATGTGGTAAGGCTGCTTCAAAAGCCGCATCGGAATAGTAATGATCGAAAGCAAACCAGCTTTCACGGGCTGAATCTGGTAACTGCGAGAGCGCCGGGTAAATGGTTGGCCAGTTGCCAAAAACTTTCAGGCCCGAAGGCTTGCCCTCTTTTAGCGCGTCTTCCAGGAAGAACAGCCCCTGATAGCAAACGTCCTGGGTAAAATCCATATTCACACGCGTCATGGTGTCGTGCACCAGGAAATGACCTATTTTAGCCAGGAAATAATGCGTATTTTGCCGGAAAATAATACGCCCGCTTAGGCCCATATCCAGTAAAACGCTGGCAGCATATTCGTTAACGTCACAGTGTTCTGTTATTTCTTCGAGAGTTGCACCACGTTTACCTTGCCGATCGAGGTAAGCGAGTACGCCAGCATTGCGCAGGCAGAGCGCCGTTTGAAATAGCATGGGGGCAAAAGCGATTCGCTGGGCTTCCGTGATAGCATCCAGTGCGCTAAGACTGTCCTGTTCGTACATGCGTTGCGTAACCTGTTAACGTAGCAATAACAATAAGAAAACGCTGAGCCGCCAGGCCCAGCGTTAAGCATAATTACAGACCCGAAGAGGCGAGATTGACCTGAATATCTTTGTCGAGATTGCGAACCCAGCGGTTGTAGTTTTTGTGGATTTTGCCGTCGGAAGCGCGCAGGTTCAGACTGTTTTCATAATTAATAGAATAGCCATTCGCGGTGTAATTAATGCGCACGTCTGCAGTGAAATCACGAGCCTGTTGGCGGGCTTTGATAACCCCAGGGCTAACTTCGTTCATTATCCACTGGCGCTGAATACCGGCTTTAAGAATCGCATTTTTAACCTGCGCGTCAGTGTGACCCGCGCTAACGGTTGTTTGAATATTCGCGATAGGTGCCGTACGCGCACAGCCAGCGAGAACCCCTAAAATCACAAACATACCGAATAACTTTGCAACCTTTTTCATAACTTCTCCATTTATAAATAACCATCGGAAATATATCGGCACCGCCGTGAATAACATTAATAGATAATCTACGTCAATGAGTGAGGGGTGATATGTTATTTATCTGGTACGGATATTTACATTTCAGCAAAATAAAATGCACTGGCATGAATGATATCAGCTTTGTCAATTAATTAAACAAAGATAAATCTTCTTTTTGTACAGAAACTATAACTATTGGTAGTTGAAATTAAGCGATATAAGCGGGTAATGGAAGTAAAAAATAATCGCTGTGGCAGATTCCCCCCTGTAGAGACAGAGGGGGGACAGGATTAGCGATGGAATTCACCGGCGGCTTCCGGCTGGTATTGCAGCGCCAGAACTTCGAGGTTCGTCTGGCTGCCGTTTGGTAAGATCCAGTTGATCGCATCTCCCACCCGCAGGCCCAGCAGCGCGGCACCAACCGGTGCCATAACGGACAGCTGGCTGTCGCTGTCGGTCAGGTTTGCCGGGTAGACCAGCGTACGAACGTGGACTTCCCGGGTGCTTAAATCGCGAAACTCTACGCGGCTGTTCATGGATACAACATCCGGTGGCATCTTTTCCGGGCTGCACATCTCAGCGCGATCCAGCTCGGCGTTTAGCGCCTCTGCCACCGGGGCTTTGGCGTACTGCGGCTGTTCCAGCAGGCGGTCAAGGCGTTCGGCGTCTAGTTCGTTAATGATGATGGCAGGTCTGGACATTATTCTCTCCGTGTAAAAAACAGGGCACTCATGTGCTGAAAGCTTACAAAGAAAAACCCTCACCGAAACCGGCGAGGGTTGTTCATGTAAGAATGATGATACTGAGCTTAGCGTACAGTTGAAAGCGAGATAACTCACATTTTGGCTTTGCCTTCGCCGCTTACAAAATCACGCTGCCCAACGCTGCCAGCAGGAAGGCAATGGTCCCGATCAACGTTTCCATGACCGTCCAGGTTTTCAGCGTCGTTTTCTCGTCCATTTCCAGGAAGCGCCCCACCAGCCAAAAGCCCGAGTCATTCACGTGAGACAGGACGGTTGCGCCGCCTGCGATGGCGATAACGATAAAGCACAAGTCAAACTGGCTGAGGCCGGTGGTGGCTTCGACCATCGGCGAGACCAGCGCGGCGGTGGTCGTCAGCGCGACGGTTGCAGATCCCTGAGCGACGCGGAGCGCGGTTGATATAACGAATGCGGCAACGATAACCGGCATTCCGGTATCCGAGAGTACGCCAGCCAGCGCATCACCAATGCCGCTTGCACGCAGTACGCCGCCGAACATGCCGCCCGCGCCGGTGACCAGAATAATGCCGCAAATAGGGCCGAGGGCGCCGTCACAGACTTTTTCCAGATGCTGGCGACTGTGTTTACCGCTGAATATCGCCAGCGCAAACAGCACGGTGATCAGCAACGCAATTGGCGTTTTGCCCAGCATACGTAAGAAGTTAACCAGCGTGTTGTCGGCGCTGACCCAGCCGAGTACCGTGGCGGTGTTAAGGCCGGTATCCAGGAAAATCAGCACCAGCGGCATGAGCAGAATCGTCATGACCATGCCGAACGACGGTGGCTGGTGGTTTTCGTCAGCCTCAATTTTACCAAGGAAGGAGCCAGGCAGCGGAATATCGAATTTCTTCCCGGCATACAGCCCAAACAGATAGGCACCGATGTACCAGGTCGGGATGGCGATAATCAGCCCCACGACGACCAGCAGCCCGATGTTTGCCCCCAGCAGCTCGCTGGCGGCAACCGGCCCTGGATGAGGCGGCAACAGGGCATGCATAACGGCAAAGGCGCCGGCCGCCGGGAGGGCATATTTCAGCGTGGAGCCACCAAACTGCTTCGCCACGCTGAAAATAATCGGCAGCATCACCACCAGGCCCGCGTCGAAGAAGATAGGGAAGCCGAACAGCAGGGACGCGACGCCCAGCGCGAAGGGGGCCCGGTGCGAGCCGAAGGTGCCCACCAGAGTGTCGGCCAGCACCTTTGCCCCGCCGGAAATCTCCAGCAGTCGGCCAATCATGGCGCCGAGACCAACCAGCAAAGCTACTCCCGCCAGCGTGCTGCCGAAACAGCCCAGAATCGTCGGGACGATTTTATCGAAGGGAACGCCGGTCACGAGTGCCACCACGACGCTTACCAGGGTCAGCGCCAGGAAGGCATGCACGCGAAAACGCATGATCAACACGAGCAGGAGCACGACGGAACTGGCGGCAATTCCCAACAGGGTTCCTGCGCCTAAACTTGTTGTTATTTCAGTCATATTATTTCCCCAGAGCCGAATTTTTAGATGAATGCACCAATGGTGTGCCATCAGATACAGCTGATACCGGTAACATGATATCGGTAACATTGGGGCGGCTGTAAACGAACTCTGTCATGTTCGTTTACATTTTGGGATGAAGTTCAAACAATCAAAATAATCAGGGTGAAACCTGTACGAGAGAATTGTTTGGCCAGGGAAAATCTGACACGCACCTGTGTCGGGTTTGGCTCGCAGGCAGAGGATATGGGGGATAGAATTTACCCCAAGGGATATCCAGTTGTCGGCAGACAGTAGAACGACTGTGTTTTTATTATGTTTTTCTGGCAGTAATCCTTTATGGGTAATTTATTTCAACGGGGCGGAAAATTCTTTTATTTATTTTCACGCTGGCTAAAATCCACGCCCGTTGAATATCATTGGGAAATGCAGTTTCTTTGTGTTTTTAATCTAGTTGGTTGATATTGTTAGTATTAATTTCATCATGGATGGTTCTATGCTTAAAGCGGTTTTTTTCTCTACGGCGCTACTGCTAACCGGCTGTACGGCCTCGGATTTTATCAGCGCGACGGGTGAAATATTAAATGCCAAAGACTCGCATGATAAAAATATGAGAAATGAAAGAATTAAGGCTGCTAATAAAGCCGCAGGTTATTAATTCAGGCTTTCAGTTCGGTAATTCCGTAGCAGAAGAGATGTATTTTCGAATTATTGAACGAGCGGGCCAGCGATTTATTCGCTGGTCCGCATGATTTTAACGAACATTGTGTTCTGCAATCGGCAGCAGAAGCTCTTTGAGGATCTCGTAGCGCTGCTGTGGCGAGAGCCAAATAAAGCCCAGTAGCTTTTGCTTTTTACCTTCGCTTTCAAACTGCGCTTTTAACTGCAGTAAATACCGTTTTGTTCTGCTCATGATGACCTCCAGTTCCGATACCTGAAGGCTATAACCAAAAAACCTGAACAAATAGTGATGCGATTAATTTTTGACTTCAGTATTTATCTTTGCTCAGTAGCCAACCGCATCCAGGCGGAAGCTTTTCCCGCAGTTACCGGGATGTTTTTGCGGTGCAAACGAGGCGCTTTGCAGCGGCTGGTTGATCTTATCTGCCAGCAGTGAGATCTGCATTTCCGTGAGAAAGGCTGGATTGCCGTCGCAGGTTAGCTTTATGGCTTCTACGGCGTCGCTGCCCCAGGTGTTCTTCACGGCCTTGTTGAACGCCTTACGCGTTACCACCTGGCCGTAGTTCTGGGCTAGAAATTTACCAAACTCGCTCTGCTTCACTTCGCCGTTAAGCCGCACCATGGTGCCGAAGTAATCGTCCGGGTTAAAACCAAAGCAAACGCCATGTTTGGCGTATTCGTAGCGCTCAAGGCAGGACTGGCCTCCAGCACCGGGCATCACACCCGCCAGTTTTGACGCCATTTCAACGGAAAGCCCGGTATCCGGCGCAGCGCATTTGTTTGAGGCTCTGGCTTCGGCCATATTCGGGATGGGGCGAGTCGCACAGCCATAGCGCATCCAGCGTTTTTCATCTACACCACGGGAAGAGACGGATTTTGGCAATCCGGGCCAGAGGCCGTGAACGGTAAGGAATGCGCTTTTATCTGCTTGTTCCTGCTGAGTCTTGCACTCCGCTGGCTCATTACGGTTGCGGTCATGCATGCTCTGACAGAAGCCGGTTTGCCAGGAGAGTGCCAGCACGTAGCGGTCAAAGTCCCCGTACTGGCTGGGCTGCAGCGGGTCGGCATGGGCTGCGACAGCAGGGAGCAGTGAGGCGGTGAGAAGTAAGACTTCTTTCCACGGTGATTTCATGCGGGGATCCCGAGTGCTAATTATTTTTCGATGTTTTTATTAAACCATAAAAAAAGCCGCTCAGCTTTAACTGACCGGCTCTTCGCTTATCTGGAAAAGCAAAAATCTGGCGTCCAGCGAACCCGCGCCGTTAGCTCCAGAGCGCCAGAATCGGCCAGCCGACAAGCAGCAGCATGGCAATATAAATGACCCCGAAAATGGCTCCCAGCCGCCAGTAATCTTTTGACTTAACGTAGCCACAGCCGTAGATAATGACGCCCGGTCCGGTGGCATAAGGCGTCAGGCAGCCCATGATACCAATAGAAAGCACCAGCAGGATGCACAGGTGCTCCATTGGGACGCCTGGAATGCCTTTTCCCACGGCAAGGATCACCGGCAGCATGGTGGCTGTATGCGCCGACAGGCTGGCGAACAGATAATGGGCAAAGTAAAACACCAGCACCAGTACTATCACGGTGGTATTCGGCGCAAAGCCTTCCAGGTGGGTACTCATCGTGTTGGCGAACCAGTCGATAAAACCTGAGCGGGTTAGGCCACTGGCCATGACAACCAGCGTTGACAGGTTCACCAGCGTATTCCAGGCGCTGTGATATTTGGTTATCTCTTTCCATGGAACGACGTGCAGCGCCAGCATCAAGGATACCGCAAGTAGGCCGACGGCGGTGGCATCAATTATTTTTCCGCCAAACACCCAGAGGCCGAGGCTAAGTAAAACCAGGGCAATCAGCGTAAATTCTTTGCGCGTAAGGGCGCCCATTTCTTTTAGCGCTTCACCCGCCCAGTTAGAAACCTCCTCGCTATGGGTGATTTCGGGTTTATACAGTACGTAAGAAAGCCAGGGAGCCACGATCAGTAAAATGAGACCGACAGGCAGGAAGCTCAGGAACCACTGTAACCAGCCTATTTGTATGCCTGCGATCTTATTCACGAACTCCAGGCCCAGCACGTTAGGTGCGGCACCGGTGACGAACATGGAAGAACTGAGGCTGGTACTGATGACCATCATCCACATCAGGTAGCCGCCGATGCGGCGTGAGGAAGGATCGTTAGGGAAGGATTTGAACAGCGGCGGCAGATTTTTAATGACCGGGAAAACGGTCCCGCCTGTGCGCGCGGTATTTGAGGGTGTGAAAGGGGCAAGAAGGATGTCGATAATGACAATCGCATAGCCTAACGTCAGCGTGCGTTTCCCCATAAACTTAACCATAAACAGGGCGATGCGACGGCCCAGGCCGGTAACTTCATAGCCCAGAGCAAAAATGAACGCGCCAAACACCAGCCAGACGGTGGTGCTCGAGAAACCGGCCAGCCCCCATTTTAGTGCCTGCTTACCCGCTTTAAAGGCGGGGTCCGCCAGCTCCGTGGCATCAAACAGCAAGTAATTACTGCCAATGACGCAGATGGTCACCGCGATAAAACTGATTGCTGTTGCCGGGATAGGCTCCAGGATCATCCCGACTATCATGGCAACAAAGACGGCAAAAAAGTGCCAGGCTTGAGGAGGCATGCCGTCAGGAACCGGAATGAGCAGCATCACGGCCATGACCAGCAGCGGGGCCAATAACTTCCATATTTTATCTTTTGAAACAGACATAACTGATTCTCCAGGGCGGTTTTATAGTGATGTTGGATTGGGGGTGAAAGATGAGATCTCGGCTAAAAACCAGGTGATGATCAGCAGATCGGCACTGCCGCCGGGGCTGAGGTTGCGTGCGATACACAATCGATCGAATTTCTGTAAGCGGGGAAGGTTCGCGGCCAGGCGCATCCCCCCCTGGCACAGCAAGCGTTTCGCCTCGCACTTTATCCATTCAAGGCCTTCAATTCCGCCTCGTGAGGCGACGTTGGTGTCGTCATTTCTGGCGATTAACAGCAGCAGAGTATCGAGCAGGGCAAGGTCTGGATTTACGCCTGCCGCCAGCTGCGCTTTGTAGTGCGGCAGAGCCAGCGCTATCACCAGCGGGTAGCCCGCTTCTGCCTGGCCTCGTGCGCCAGTCAGACCAAACCGCCGGTACAGACGCTTCCCAGCGGTCTCCATCTCATTGTGTTTTGACAATTCACGTTCGGTTAACCCGCGGCAAAAAGCGGCGACGGTTTTGCAAATATTGTCGGGCGAAAGGTGTTGGCGTTGGGCGTACAGGCGGCCAATAGCGGCGAACATCAAACCGAGGGAAAAAATGGTGCCTTTATGGGTATTAACCCCCGCTGTTGCACGAAACATGGCCTCCTCACAAGCCAGACCAACCGGGCGCAGCGTGCAGATTACGTCACTTTCCTCGAGATGGATGCTCGACGCGCCCTGTTCTATAAACCGTGATAGCCACGGGTAAATAACCCGGGCGCTGCGGTAAAAATCCTCGATCGTCATATCCCGGTGCGCCCCACAATTGAAGCGATCGACCAGACCGGGTTTCGGCGAAAGATTGACCTCCGCGAGCATGGCCTGGTATGCCTTTTCACTATACCTGGCCACAATTTGCCGGGGGATAAGCGTTTTTTTACCGTTGGGTTGCGTGGTCGGCATCATTTAGCAGAGACTCCATCCTGGCGGTAAGATCCTGAAGCGAATGCGTTTGTTCGCGGGCACAGTACGCCGCATCCTGCTGGCATAGCAGACATCCTCTTGGCGGTAGAGAAAAATCCTTGCGTGACAGGATGTTGCCCTGGGGAGTAAGAACATCAATATCCCAGAGTCTGCCCAGCGGATGCGACTGTTCAAGTTCGATAGCGGCCTGCTTGACCTGACTCGCCGGGGCATCAATAACCAGCAGTCCTTCAGGGCCGGTTATCACCGGAAAACAGGTCTGCTGCCTGATTTCCCAACCGGACGCTTCAGCAAGCAGACGCAGCGCCCGGATCCCGTGGTTAAAGATCCGCCGCGTTAGCTCGCTGTCTTTAATCGGCCCCGGCGAAACGACGGTAAAGGAAATCAGGGGGGCTGAATGGCGGGCAAGCCACGCCTGCTGTTTTGCCTGACGAGCGTCCCGGCCGGCAAGAAGTTCCGGCAACGCGATCACCCGATGGGTGGCCGAGGTGACATAAAGAGGCATCCTTTACTCCTTTATCTGGTGAACGAGGTCGATCACCGAACCGTCGCGATAACGCACCACGGCAATGACTTTGTCAGTAAATTCGATGGCCTGAGGTGGGCCCGTGAGGATTGCGGCCCGCTCACGCAGCCACTCGATAGAGACAAGGGATAATCCTGCCTCCTTGAGACGTTCGGCCAGCTCCGGGCGCGCCGGGTTAACGGCAATGCCGTGATCGGTCACCAGGATGTCGATGCTTGAACCCGGCGTGACGCAGGTTGTGACCTCATCGACCAGCGTCGGGATCCGCCCGCGCACTAGCGGGGCAACGATGATCGAAAGCGCGGCGGCGACGGCGGTATCGCAGTGGCCGCCCGAAGCGCCTCGCAGTACGCCATCGGAACCGGTAAGGACGTTGACATTAAAGCGGGTATCGATTTCCAGCGCGCTCAGCACCACCACATCAAGCCTGTCTACCGAGGCGCCTTTTGACCCCCAGTTGGCGTACTGATTAGCATCGATCTCAATATGGTTAGGATTGCGCGCCAGTGAGCCTGCTGCGATTCGGTCAAAACTCTGGACGTCGAGGAGCTTTTTAATCAAGCCCTTTTCGTGCAGGTCCACCATCGTGGCGGTAATGCCGCCCAGCGCGAAACCTGCGGTAATCCCCCGGCTCCGCATTTTGTCTTCCAGAAAACGGGTGACGGCCAGCGAGGCGCCACCGGTACCGGTTTGCAAAGAGAAGCCCTCTTTGAAATAGCCTGAATGCACCACTACTTCTGCGGCGCTGCGTGCAATCAGTAGCTCCCGGGGATTAGAGGTCATGCGGGTGGCGTCCGCGCCAATCTTATCGGCATCACCGACGTTATCGACCTGGACAATCCAGTCGACCTGGTCCTGATGGAGGCTGGAAGGGCTGTGTGGATAGGGCAGAAGCGCCTCCGTCAGTAGGACCACCTGTCGTGCGCATTCGGCATCGACTTTCGCATAGCCTAAGGAGCCGCAGCAGGCTTTGCCCGTGTAGCCATTAGCGTTACCGAAGGGATCGCAGGCGGGGACGCCGAGAAACGCGACGTCAATGGTGAGTTCACCGCTGTTGACCAGATGCACGCGCCCGCCGTGAGAGTGGATTTGTACGGGTTCCTGCAATAATCCCCGAGAAATTTCCTCAGCCAGCGGCCCGCGCAGGCCCGAAGTATAAATGCGGCTCACCACGTTATTGCGGATATGTTCAATGAGGGGAGAGTGGCATTCACTCAGCGAACTGGAGGCCAGCGTCAGGTTTTTAAAGCCCATGCCGGCTATGGCTTCCATCACCCGATTCAGCGTCAGGTCGCCGTTGCGAAACGCGTGGTGGAAAGAGATAGTCATGCCATCCCGCAGGCCCGAGCGTCGTATTGCATCTTCGAGCGTGGCGCAGAGTTTTTTATCTCTTGGTTTATGCGATTGTAGATTCAGTTTGGAGGCGTTCTGATAAGCGGAAATACCTTCCCCGGCAACCTGCTGCCAGCTGAGGATGCGCTGCTGTCGTTGATTCTGAGTCATGGTTCGTCCTTATTCTTCACGAATGCCCGAAAGTCGGGCACGGGAGAGTACCAGGCGTGCCCGTTCTATCACCGGGCTATCCACCATTTTGCCGTTCAGCGAGACGACGCCGCGACCTTCCTGCGCGGAGGATTCGGCTGCCTCAATGACCCTGATAGCATGCTCGACTTCTTTTTGGCTTGGCGCGTAGAGGTTATGTAGCAACTCTATTTGACGGGGGTTAATCAGCGACTTACCGTCGAAACCCAGCTGTTTTATGTGGGCCGCTTCGTGAAGAAACCCTTCTTCGTTGTTGGCGTCGGAATAAACGGTATCAAAAGCCTGAATGCCCGCTGAGCGGGCGGCCTGAAGAATCGAACAGCGGGCAAACAGAAGCTCTACGCCTTCCGGCGAGCGTTCCGTACGTAGGTTGCGAACATAATCTTCCGCACCCAAAGCAATGCCGATTAGGCGCGGGGAGGCGTGGGCAATAGCCACGGCCTGGGTGATCCCCTGAGGGGATTCAATCGCTGCCAGCAGTCCCGTGCTGCCGGGTTCACGCCCGCATGCTTTTTCTATACGGGCAATTTCGGTTTCGATATCGGTGACGTCTTTAGCCGTATCGGTTTTTGGCAGACGGACAATGTCCGCCCCGCCGCGCACCACGGCTTCCAGATCGGCAAGTCCGTACTCGGACTCCAGGCCATTGACCCGCACAATGGTTTCAGTTTCCCGATAGAAAGGGTGCTGCAGCGCGTGATAAACCAACCGGCGAGCGGCATCTTTCTCACGCAGGATGACGGAATCTTCAAGGTCAAACATCAGCGCATCCGCGCGGTAAATAAACGCATTGCTGACCATCGCGGCGTTGGCGCCGGGAACGAATAGCATGCTTCGCCGGGTGCGATCTTTTCGTTGTAAAGCGGCTGCGGAAATCATTGATTCTCCTCCCAGGGCAGGGCATTTACGTCGCTTGCGCGGACCAGAAGCGTTTCAAGCCGGGCACGCAAAATGCAGTCAAGCGCTCCCTTATCGTCGACGATGAGCTGAACGCCGAAGACCTTATAGCGCTCAAGTATCTCCAGCAGCGTGGTGCGGATAATCTTGCCGAATTGCTTTTCAACGCTGCTGTTGAGTTGCAGATCGATCTCCGGTGTATCGAGTGGGGCGATGCGGATCATCACATCTCCCGACTCAAGGGTGCCGACAACGGCAGAGCGGATAATTTTCATTTTTCACCTGTGATTAATGCGGATTCCGGGGGGATGGTCGGACGGTTTTTTTGCGCGGCGATCATGTGTTGTAAGTAATCTCTGGTCGCTTCCGGGACCAGATGCTCAAGGGTGGCGAGATCGTGTTTGACTAACAGCTGGCGTACCCATGAAGCTGAAATGTATTTTTCCCGATACGCCAGGCGCTCAATTTCCACCAGTTCAATGGCAGGGGCGTTTGAGGAGGTATCCGCAAGCCGGGTACGCATATCCCGGTTGTAGTCTGCCGTAACTTTGCAGAACGGTTCGGTACCCACAAAGCGGTGAGTTATCCCCAGCGCAGGCGCGAGATGCTGACGAAAAATCTGGAGATCAATTTCTGTGTAACAGTGGTTGATGACGCTTTGTTCTTTTATGAAATAGCAGGGGAAAGTGGCGCGTGAAATCATGTATTCAGAGCCACGGTGCACGGTGATCCTGTCGATGTCCCTGGCGCCGGCGCGAACCAGCGTGAGACGATCTTCATACGGAAATCGTGACGTATCCTCTTTAACCATAAAGACATGTAGCCAGTCACATTGTGAGGCGGCCGTTTGTATGAGGTGGCGGTGGCCAAGAGTGAAAGGATTGGCGTTCATCACAATGCAGCCAATTTTTTTGCCGCTGCGCCGCAGTGTCGTCAGGTAGCTTGCGTATTGTTGAAGCCGGGTGGCACTGTTTTCCATCAGCACCATGATGTTGGGGACGCGCGCCAGCGGATAAAAACCGCATTGTTTGAACAACGCTTCGTTTTCACTTTTTGTGTAGATGAATAGCTGGGTGCATTGCCTTTCATAGGCCAGGTTGATCAGTTCGGTGGCGAGCGTCAGCGCCAGTCCTTCGCCACGGGCGGATTCGTCAATCGCCACACATTTAATGATATTGCCGGCGATGCCACCGCAGGCGATCAGCTGCTGGTTGCGGCTGACGGTAATAAATATCTCTACCGTAGTATCGATACTCAAATCGTTCGCACGCAGGAAGCGCGTGACTTCCGCAATCTTCCTATTCTCTGAACGCTTGATCCTATCGAATACGATATTTCCTGGCATGAGTTGAAAATTCCTGTAATGTTTTTTTGGTTACGAGTTGGGGCGGTTTATTTCACATTTAGCAAATGGTTAACGTTTTGTTTTCAATCAGGGATAAGTCTGTAATTACCCCTTTAGGATGAATGCGAACGATCGTACGAACTATTTGAAGGGAAATTTTTGATTTGTTTCACAAAGGGTTGAGTGGTTTATATGGGTTTAATGGTTTTTATTTTTTTAATTAACCCCTCCGTGCTGAGGGTCGTGGTTTTTATATGTTTAATTGATTTAATTTGTATAATCTGTGACGATTCGTGAATGAATTGAAGGATGGCTTTGAAACAAATTAATGACATCTTTTCATTTTTACTGGATTTAAAACAGCGCAAAAAAAGGAATTGGCGATGTTAAGTAGCATTATTGTTAATGAATTTCACATTCTTCTAATACCCCGTTTTCCACATGCTTTTTCTCCCGGCAGCATTGTTTCTCTTCTTATCAGTGTGCCTGTGGACAATTTTTAAAGGAAAGGGTGATGCCTGAAAGCACTCCCCCGGCAAAAAGTTGTTCGGCGTTTTGGTTAACGATCGAAAGTGAAAATGATTTATGGCACAAAAACTTACGGTTCTGATAGTAGAGGATGAAACATCACTGGCTGAAATGCATGCCGAGTTTATGCAGGAATTTTACGGCCGTGGGACGGTATGGCTGGCCGGTAACTTAGCGCAGGCAAGAATCATGATCGATCGTTTTCAGCCTGAACTCATATTACTGGATAACTATTTGCCGGACGGTGAAGGGACAACGCTTTTACATGAGCTTACCGAAGCCCGTTATCCGGGAGGGGTTGTTTTTCTTACGGCGGCCAGCGACATGGAAACGGTAGCGGATGCGGTACGGTGCGGCGTATTTGACTATTTGGTGAAGCCTGTTGCTTATGAACGTCTTGGCCAGACGCTGGAACGCTATCGGCAGCGTATGGCGATGCTTGCCGGGAACGATATTGCCAGCCAGCGCCAGATTGACGAAATGTTTAACGCTTACGCCCGAGGTGAGCCAAAAGAATCGCTTCCGGCGGGTATTGATGCGCTAACCCTGACCAAGGTACGGCAATTATTCGCCGACAGACAGGTACGCCATACGGCCGAAACCGTCGCTCTGGCACTTAAACTTAGCCGCACCACCGCCCGGCGTTATTTAGAGTTTGCGACAGCCAGACAGGCGATCACCGCTGAGATTGTCTATGGGAAAGTGGGGAGGCCGCAGCGTATCTATCGCTTACCTGATAAGTGAGCCGGGTAAATCCTGTTACCCGGCATGACACCTGGTGGATTAGTTACCGATAACCGCGGCGGCGGGCACCAGAATCTCGGTGGCGATAATGACCACGATAAGGCCAACGGCAACCGGAACAGAGGTTCGCTTAACCACCTCGAACGGTGAGATTTTTGCCATCCCCGCAACGGCAACCACGACGCCGGAAACCGGAGAAATGGTGCGCCCAAGGTTGGAGGCCTGCAGCATCGGAATGGTCAGGTAAGCCGGGTTAATGCCGGAAGAGTGGGCCAGTTTCGGGATCATTTCGACGAAGGCATAGAACGGCGCGTTACCGGAGCCGGTGGTCATTGCCGCCAGCATGGTCAGCACGACCAGCACCAGCATCAAAATAATACTCGCCGAGCCAAACGAGGTGGCAATGGAAATCAGGCTTTGAATAAAGCCGATGGTGCTAAGTCCTTGAGCAAATACGCCAGCGGCAACCAGCAGCATCACCACGTTGGCGAACGCATCCGCCATGCCGCGGTAGCACACTTCCATACCCGAGAAGACGTGCTGGGTATTGAAGCTGCGGAAAAACTCAATCAGGGCGGCAATCAGAATACAAATGACCAGAATAGTAATGATATGCAGCTGTGGGCCCCATTTGCCGTCGAAAATCAGCACGCCGATAATCGGGGTAAACGGCAGGATGGCATAGAAAGAAGGTGCTGACGTCTGGATTTCACTCACGTCGAGCATTTCATGGCTGATGTGTTCTTTTTTATCGAGATAGCGTTGCCAGAAAAAGTGCGCAATTGCCATGCTGATGATGGCGGCAATGGAAATAGGAATGGTCGTTTTAAAGGCGAAATCGACCAGCGACATTTCTGAAGCCTGTGCAGCCAGCACGACATCGCCGGAGGTCGGGGCCAGGATAATGGCTGCCGGAGACGCGCAGATGGCTGCCGCCGCGCCGCGGCTGATGCCGACGTTGACCATCACCGGGAACAGCGTTGCCATCAACAGTACGCCCAGGCCGGTTGCGGAAGAGACTGCCAGCGACATCAGGCAGGCCACAAAGTAGGCGGCAATCATCAGTAAATAGGGGGAATTGATAAACTTCAGCGGCTTAGACGCCAGTTTAACCACCACGTCATTGGCACCGATGTGGGTCATGTAGGCTGCAAAACCGCACAGCATCATGATCATCATCCCGAGATCGCCACCGCGGCTCATTAGCAGGATTTTGACATATTCAAAGATATCCGTAGCGGTGTAGCCGGTACTTTCCGCGCTGGCGGGTAAGACTTTATGCCCCATCAGCGCGCTGACGATCAGCAACAATAACCCCCCGACGAACAGCACGCCGGTTGCGGAATAGCCCTTGATGATGTAGCGGGCCACGCCCACAATCACCACTACACCAATAATAAGTTCCAGAATTGTAAGCATTATATCCCCCGGTACGTTAAGGCGCTCTACGGCGTCCTTACGCTTGCGGCTAAAAGTTGTCTTCTTTCAGAAAATAAGAATAGTGATTTTTTACAGGAAGCTGTAAGGGCTAAGAATTTGCCTCAGAACCCGTTTAGAGTTTCTGATGAGCGTCAACTTTCATTGCAACGGAACAACTTTAGCCAACGGTTTTGCTGGGTGCATAGCGGTTATGCACATCGTTTCTTAAACTGCGGAATAAAAGGCGCGCGGATTTTGCTGATTAAAACGGCAATGCGTTATGAAATGGCGGTAATTATTTGTCTGAATTGTTAATTTAAAAGCTTTTCGTAAAGCATTTAAAAAAACCTTTAAAACACCGCATGCTGCTGCTTATACTGCCGATCACTTTTATGTCGGGGTTTTTATGCTGCACACCTCCCTCTGGTCGACAAGCCGCTGGCGCTTTATCAGAAAGCATCTTTTGATGCTGCTGTTGGCGTTGGGCTGGTTTTTTGTCAACAGTCAGGTGGCGATAGCGTCTTACGATTGTCCGGTTGATATGACCCCGGCCCAATGGTGGCCCCGCACAATGGTGCCATGCAGATGCCTGAAAAGGCGATGCAGGCGAAAATCAGCAACCCGCTGTGCGAGAAGCACTGCGTTCCGGACGTCATGCAAAAAGACAACGGGCACAGTTCGCCGGTTGCTTTACCGGTTACCAACTCGCTCGCGCTAATTGCGCCTCAGTGCTCAACGGCCGTTGAATCCACATCTTACGTTACTCCTCCAGCAACAGGCCCCCCGGCAACCATCCGTTTTTGCCGTTTTAGAGAATAACTCCAGCACCGTCAATGCCTCGGGGCTTTGCCCTATTTCTTTTTGACTGTGTTTTTGGAGATTAATCATGTTTAACGCTATTCGTTTTGTCGCCGCCTTTGCGCTGCTTACCGCTGCCTCTTTCCCTGCATTTTCCGCTGAAACTGCTCACGATATGTCCTCAATGAAGGGGATGTCCGATATGCCCGGCATGTCGATGTCTTCTGACGCCACACCGTCTTCTAAGGTCTACAAAACCGAAGGTGTAGTGAAGAAAATCACTGCCGATACGGTGTCCATTTCTCACCATCCCGTCACCGAGCTTGGCTGGCCCGCTATGACCATGACCTTCACGTTGCCGAAAGAAGGTACGCTGCCGACGTTAACGGTAGGGGAGAAGATTGCTTTCTCTTTCGCCCAGCATGCAGCCGGGTATCAGTTGGTTTCCGCCACCCCGCTTAAATAACCGAGGTTGCCATGAAACGACACACCCTGAGCCTCTGGCTCGGCGGGGTGCTGTTGGCTACGTTTGTCTCCGTCGCTCAGGCGGCGGAGCTCAGCCTGCAACAGACTCTGCTGGCCGCCGAACACTATTCCGCGGCGCTGTCCGCTAACCGTAATCAGAGCGATGCGCTAAACGCGATGGCCGACTCCGCCCGGCAATTGCCCGATCCTAAGCTGAAATTTGGTATTGAAAACGTGCCGGTGCAGGGCAGTAACAACCATCGCTTTAGCCGTGAGGGGATGACGATGCAGCGCATCGGCATCATGCAGGATTACGTCAGCGAGGAAAAACGTGACCGCAAGGCGGATACCATTCTGGCGCAGTCGGCCAGCAGCCAGGCGAAAGCCGAGGTGATTCGCGCCAATCTTCAGCGTGATACCGCGCAGGCCTGGCTGGATCTCGCCCTGTCTGAGCGAGTGCTTACCGCTGCCCGCAAGCTGGTAAATGAAACCGAGCGGCAGATTGGCGTCCAGAAAGCCACCGTTGCCAGCGGCAGTTCGCCTGCTTCCGGCGTAGTGGATATCCGCATGACGCTGCTCACCATGCAGGACAAAGTCACGCTTGCCGAGCGTGATGTCACGCTGGCGCAAACGCGGCTGCTGCAGTTGACGGGGCAGACCGTGGATAGCGTGAACGGCGCGCTGCCGCGCTACCAGCGTTTACCGGCCGCACCTGAGGTGCTTGAAGAGGGCGTGATGCAGCATCCGGAGATGATTGAGGCCGCCCGTGAAGCTGATGTTGCGCGTGCGAAATCAGCGCAGTCTGCGGTGGCTGCCAAACCTGACGTAGGCGTTGAGGTTTATTACGGGCGCCGTGCCGAGGGTTATGACGATATGGCGGGCGTAATGTTTACCGTTGATCTTCCGCTATTTAAGCCTCAGCGGCAGGACAAAGACTACTCTGCGGATGTTTCGCGGGCGATGGAAGCGAACGATCGGTTAGCGCTTGCTCGCCGCGAGCGTATTGCCCTTGTTCACTCTCTGGTGGCGAATTACCAGGCCGCGCAAAGCGTCTGGCAGCGCCAGCAGGAACAGGCTTTGCCGCTTCAGCGCCAGCGTCTGTCGTTGCTGGAGTCACAGTATCGTGCCGGGCAGTCTTCTCTGGCTGAACTGCTTGCCGCTCGCCGTGATCTTCTGGACAGCGAACTTACCGCCAGCAGCGCTGAAAAAGCCGTTGCCACCAACTGGGCCGCGATTCGCTACCTTACGCCTCAGGATGTTAACTAATGAAAAAATCACTTACTTTTTCCCTGCTGGCGGTGGCGGTTGTGACCGCGCTGGCCGCAGGTTATTACGCCGGGAAGCAACAAACCGCACACCAACACCCAGAATCTCAGGCCCAGCAGGAGAGCGGGCGTAAAGTGCTTTACTGGTACGATCCTATGGTGCCGGGGCAGCGGTTCGACAAGCCTGGCAAATCGCCGTTTATGGATATGGCGCTGGTGCCGCGCTATGCGGATGAAGTGGCCAACGACGGCGGCGTGACGGTCAGTAATCGTCAGCAGCAGAACCTGGGCATTAAGACGGCCGCCGTTGAACGTAGGGCGCTGAGCGTGCCGTTTGCGGCCTTCGCGACCGTGACGCTTGATGAACGTAGCGTGCAAATTATCCCGGCCAGCGCCAACGGTATTGTTGAAACGCTGTATGTCAAAGCGCCGCAGCAGTATGTGAAAGCCGGAGAACCGCTGGCACAGCTTTGGTTCCCGGAATGGACCGCCGCGCAGCAGGAGTATCTGGCCGTGCGCAAGCTGGGAGACAGCGCTTTAACCGCGGCGGTGAGAGAACGATTACAACTGCAGTTTATGCCCGCCGAGGTGATTCGGCAGGTTGAGCGCAGCGGCAAATCTCAAACCCGCGTTACCGTTCGCGCGAAGCTTGCCGGCTACGTGAATAAGCTTGAGGCTCGCGAGGGGCAGCAGGTTACCGCGAATGCGCCGCTGTTCGAAGTAGCAAGCCTCGAGTCGGTGTGGATTGTGGTGGATTACCCTCAGTCGCAGGCTCAGGCATTACAGCCGGGCAGCGAGATTGTGGCTACCGCCGATAGCTGGCCAGGCGAGCTGTTGCCGAATCTTGAAACAACCACCCGCACCCTGAAAGCGCGCATTGTCCTCGATAATCCACAAATGAAGCTTAAGCCAGGTATGTACCTGAGCGTTCATCTGGCGAACCAGCAGCCGCGCGCAGCTGTTATGGCCGTACCGGAAGAGTCGCTGATTGAAACCGGGAGCCAAAGCCGGGTGCTGGTTGCCGAAGAGGGGGGGCATTTCCGTCCGGTGAACGTGGTGCCCGGCATCAGCGATAAAGGCTGGGTTGAGATTCGTTCTGGGCTGAGTGAAGGGGAGAAAGTGGTCACTTCCGGCCAGTTCCTTATCGACTCAGAGGCAAGCCTGCGCAGCGCTTTACCCGCGTCAGAAGCGCAGCCAAAAGCCCAGCCAGCGGTGAAAACCTACGACGGAGAAGGTGTGGTGAAAGCGGTGAGCGCGGATGACATTACCATTTCTCATCATCCTATTCCCGCGCTGAACTGGGGGGCGATGGTGATGCCGTTTGCGCTGAAGTCACCGACTAACCTGAAGCCGGGGGACGCAGTGATGTTCAGCTTTACGATGGATGACGAGCAGGGGGCCGTGATTACTCATCTGATGCCGATGGCGGAGGCGCACAAATGATTGCCGCCGTTATCCGCTGGTCGCTTAAAAACCGCCTGCTGGTGGTGCTGGCCGCTATTATTATGGCGGCGTGGGGGCTGTGGTCGTTACAGCGTGCGCCGCTTGATGCTCTACCGGATCTCTCTGATGTGCAGGTGATTGTGCGGGTCAGCTATCCGGGCAAAGCACCGCAAATCGTTGAGGATCAGGTGACATATCCGCTGACCACCACTATGTTGTCGGTACCGGGCGCTAAAACGGTGCGTGGGTTCTCCATGTTTGGCGATTCCTATGTTTACATTCTGTTCGACGATGGCACCGACCCTTACTGGGCGCGTTCCAGGGTACTGGAATACCTGAGCCAGGTGCAGTCGCAGCTGCCGCCGGAAGCAAAAGCCTCGCTGGGACCGGATGCTACCGGGGTAGGCTGGGTGTACGAGTATGCGCTGGTGGACAGAACCGGGAAACACAGCCTTGCTGACCTGCGAGCCCTGCAGGACTGGACGCTGAAATTTGAGCTGAAAACCGTGCCTAACGTTTCCGAAGTCGCGAGCGTGGGCGGCATGGTGCGCCAGTACCAGATTGTGCTCGACCCGGAACGTATGAAGGCGCTGAATATTACCCACGAGCAGGTCATTAATGCGGTGAAAAGCGCCAATCAGGAAGGGGGCGGTTCGGTGCTCGAAATGGGGGAGGCCGAGTATATGGTTCGCACCTCCGGTTACCTCAAAAATCTGGATGATTTTAAGCAGGTGGTCATCACCAGCCGCGACGGCGTGCCGGTGCTGCTTTCTGACGTTGCGTCCGTCAGGCTGGGGCCGGAAATCCGCCGGGGCGTTGCCGAGTTTAACGGGGAAGGCGAGGTTGCAGGCGGTATTATCGTTATGCGCTATGGCAAAAATGCCCTTGAAACCATCAATGCGGTAAAAGAAAAGCTGGCGCAGCTGCAGAAGAGCCTACCCGCCGGTGTTGAAATAGTGCCGGTTTATGACCGCTCTCATCTTATTGAAAATGCGATAGAAACGCTCTCCCATAAATTGCTGGAAGAGTTTATCGTGGTAGCCGTTATTTGCTCGCTGTTTTTGTTTCATTTCCGTTCTGCGCTGGTGGCGATCATCACTTTACCGCTCGGTATTTTGGGGGCGTTTATCGTCATGCACTACCAGGGCGTGAATGCCAATATCATGTCGCTCGGCGGGATTGCGATTGCCATTGGCGCGATGGTCGATGCGGCGATAGTGATGATTGAGAATATGCACAAGGTGCTTGAGCAGTGGCGGCACGAGCATCCGGGGGAGCAGCCTCGCAGCGCGGATTATTGGCAAATCTCCCAGCAGGCCGCGGTCGAAGTGGGGCCGGCGCTGTTCTGTAGCCTGTTGATTATTACCCTGTCGTTTATCCCTGTTTTCTCTCTTGAGGCGCAGGAGGGCAGGATGTTTTCACCGCTGGCTTTCACCAAAACCTATTCCATGGCGGTGGCCGCGGGGCTGGGAATCACGCTAGTGCCGGTGTTGATGGGCTGGTTTATTCGCGGCAAGATCCCTGACGAGAAAGCGAACCCTATCAACCGCTGGCTTATCGCGGCCTACGAGCCCGTGCTGGAAAAGGTGCTCGACAGGCCGAAAACTACATTGGCCGTTGCTGGCGTGCTGCTGGTGGCTACGCTTTGGCCGCTAAGCAAGTTGGGCAGCGAGTTTATGCCGCCGCTGGACGAAGGCGATTTGCTGTATATGCCTTCGACGCTGCCGGGCATTTCGACTCGCGAGGCAGGGCGACTGCTGCAGCAGACCGATCGCCTGATAAAAACCGTGCCGGAGGTGGAGACCGTCTTTGGCAAAGCCGGGCGCGCCGAAACGGCGACCGATCCTGCGCCGTTAACGATGATTGAAACCACCATTCGCTTTAAGCCGCGTGACCAGTGGCGTCCGGGAATGACCATGGACAAGCTGGTGAACGAACTGGACAGCGTGGTCAAAGTGCCGGGGATTGCCAACGTGTGGGTGCCGCCTATTCGTAACCGCCTGGATATGCTGGCCACCGGGATCAAAAGCCCGGTCGGAATAAAGGTGAACGGCAATAATATTGCCGCCATTGAGTCAGTCGCGGAACAGATTGAACGCGTAGTGAAGCAGGTGCCTGGCGTTACCTCAGCGCTGGCCGAGCGTTTGGGCGGTGGGCGCTATGTGGATATCGACATCGATCGTCGCAAAGCGGCGCGCTACGGCGTTTCGGTTAAGGAATTGCAGTCGCTGGTGGCCACGGTTATTGGAGGCGAGAACATCGGTGAAACCATTGAAGGGCGCGAACGCTTCCCTATCAACGTGCGTTATCCACGCGAACTGCGCGACAACCTGCAAAAACTGCGTGATTTGCCCGTTATCACCGCCAACGGCAGCCAGCTGGCGCTCTCTGAATTGGCTAACATTGCCATCACCGAAGGGCCACCGATGCTGAAAAGTGAAAATGCGCGCCTGTCTAACTGGATCTATGTTGATTTACGCGGGCGTGATTTAAAGTCTGCCGTGGAAGATATGCAGCGTGCGGTTGCCGGGCAGGTGAAGCTGCCTGAAGGCGTTTCGCTTTCATGGTCTGGGCAGTTTGAATATCTTGAACGTGCTACGGCTAAATTAAAAATTGTGCTGCCATTTACCTTATTAATCATATTTGTATTGTTATATGTCACCTTCTCACGAGTAAAAGATGCACTATTAATTATGGGGACTTTACCTTTCTCATTAATTGGCGGCGTGTGGTTACTCTATCTGTTGGGATATAACTTGTCCGTTGCTGGTGCCGTTGGTTTTATTGCTCTGGCGGGCGTAGCTGCGGAATTTGGTGTGATCATGGTGCTTTATTTAAATCAGGCACTTGAGAAACATCTAAAAACCGATGATGTGCAGGATGTGGGCATGCTGCGACGAGCGATTCACGAAGGCGCTGTGCTGCGCGTCAGACCTAAGGTGATGACGGTTGCCACCATTATGGCGGGCCTGTTGCCTATTATGTGGGGAAATGGAACCGGGTCGGAAGTGATGCGTCGTATTGCCGCACCGATGATTGGGGGAATGGTAACCGCTCCGCTGCTTTCGATGTTGGTTATCCCTGCGGTATATATGCTAATTAAGAAGCGAAGGTAATTCGTTACTTCGTAAGAGCGCATTAAGTTATGCGCTCTTACTTACATTCTTATTCATAATTATCTGAATGGCATTTGAGAATCCAGTGTATTGACACGGGGGGATGGCTGCTTTTCTTTCTAAGTCATGTGCTGATTTAGCTTTCATTGAGATATAATTCAGTAAGGTACCTGTCGAATTTTAATACGGTAATAACGACGTGACTTACACGAATAAACTGTCCTCAATTCTGATTTTTGTTTTCACGCTGGTGCTAAGCGCCCCGGCGGCATTTGCCGAAGAAGGGCGATTTTTCAGCAACGCATGGGAGACGTTCTCAAGCCAGGTTTCTACAACCTGGAACGAACCACAACATTACGATCTTTACGTCCCGGCGATTACCTGGCATGCCCGGTTTGCCTATGACAAAGAGAAAACGGATCGCTATAACGAGCGACCATGGGGTGTGGGGTTTGGCAAGTCGCGCTGGGATGAAGAAGGTAACTGGAATGGCCTCTATCTGATGGCGTTTAAAGACTCTTTCAACAAATGGGAGCCTATCGGGGGTTATGGCTGGGAGAAAACCTGGCGGCCGCTGCGCGATGATAACTTCCACGTAGGGCTGGGTTATACCGTTGGTGTGACCGCGCGCGATAACTGGAAATACATTCCCGTGCCGCTGGTGCTGCCGCTGGCTTCTATTGGTTATGGCCCGGCGACCTTCCAGATGACCTACATTCCCGGGACTTACAATAACGGTAACGTCTACTTTGCCTGGCTGCGGTTCCAGTTCTGATTTTGTACGACCTGAAGCAGGCAAAAAAATGAGGGTTTTTATACCCCTTTAAAAACAAGGTGTAATGCGCAAGCTGGTAAAAAGTTAGCGACTTTTATCACTTTTTAGCAATTCTGGACTGGACAAAAGCCACCACAATTGTTGTACTGATGCCCGACACAGCATTTGTGTCGTTTTTTCATGTAAAGGTAATTTTGATGTCTAAGATTAAAGGTAACGTTAAGTGGTTTAATGAATCCAAAGGCTTCGGCTTCATTACTCCGGAAGATGGCAGCAAAGACGTGTTCGTACACTTCTCTGCAATCCAGAGCAATGGTTTCAAAACCCTGGCTGAAGGCCAGCGCGTTGAGTTTGAAATCACTAACGGTGCCAAAGGCCCTTCTGCTGCAAACGTAATGCCTATCTAAGTCATTACCAGTAGAATATAAAAACCCGCCAAGGCGGGTTTTTTTTTGCCTGCTATTTCTCACGCAAACAGATACACTTTCAAAAATAACCCAACGATAACAACGCTTATCAGCACGCTCGCCCAGCCTGTCACCTGCTCTTTCATTGCCTTCTCCCCCAACGATATGGCAGGGATAGTGGCAGAGAAAAATTAAGCTAACATTAATACCGTGCGGCTTATTGGGTGACGAAGAGAGAAACCAGCCAAAATGCGAGCGCGGTCATCATAAACGAGCCTGCAAGGTTTAGCAGTACGTTCATACCTGCCCAGGCGAGTCGCCCGTCCTGCAACAGCATAACCACCTCCGCGGAGAACGTAGAGAATGTTGTCAGGCCGCCGCAGAAGCCGGTGGTAATAAGCAGTTTCCATACCGGATCGATGTTGCTAAAACGACTGAACAGTGCCAGGCCAAGGCCGATAATAAACGCGCCGATCAGGTTGGCCATCAGCGTTCCAATGGGGATCCCCATATGGACGGGGTTGAACTTCATACTCAGAAACCAGCGCGCGACGCTGCCGATCCCGCCGCCAATAAAAACGGCGAATAGCATCTGAATCACGATTAATCCTTATTAAACATCAGCAATGGGCAAAGTGTAGCGTTCAGACACAGAGATTTGCACCCGATATACTGTAATTAATCATTTGAGCGGTGAGGCACGTATGAAGGTTGCTGTAGGTCAGTTTGCAGTGGGGCCCTTCTGGCAGGAAAATGCGGCCACCTGCGTCAGTCTGATGGCAAAGGCAGCAGAGAAAGAGGCCGATTTGTTGGTGTTGCCGGAGGCGGTTTTGGCCAGAGATGACAATGACCCGGATATGTCAGTAAAGTCAGCACAGCCGCTGGATGGTCAGTATGTTGAACAGCTGCGTGAAGAAAGCCGAAAGAACGGCATGACCACAATAGTCACGCTGCATGTACCAACCTACCCCGGGCGGGCGGCAAACACCTTACTGGCAATCCGCAGCGGTGAGATTGTGGCGAGCTACCAGAAAGTTCATTTGTACGATGCTTTCAGCGTGCAGGAGTCCCGGCTGGTGGACGCGGGAGCGCGTTTAGCGCCCGTGATTGACGTTGCCGGAATGAACGTTGGGCTGATGACCTGCTACGACCTGCGCTTTCCGGACATGGCGCTGAGTCTTGCGCTGAGTGGGGCAGAGGTTCTGGTCCTCCCGGCTGCATGGCTAAAAGGCCCTCATAAAGAGGCTCATTGGGCAACCTTACTGGCTGCGCGCGCGCTGGATTCTACGTGCTATGTCGTGGCCGCTGGAGAATGCGGCAGTAAAAATATCGGCCAGAGCCGGGTCATCGATCCGCTAGGGGTGACGATTGCGGCCGCCGCAGAAGTGCCCGACCTAATCTTTGCCGAGATCGGCGCGGACAGAGTCGCGGCGGTAAGACAAATGCTGCCGGTGCTGGCCAATCGACGGTTTGCGGTACCTCAAATGTTATGATGTTTTTTTAATCAAACCTTGATTCGCCTTGTTACAGATTGCTATTGTGTTGCGCGGGCAAATATCCGTTAATGCAATCAGGTTTTTTATTCGCCGTTGTCACGGCATGCATCACAAAAGAAGGTAGGTATGGGAGAGATTAGTATTACTAAGCTGCTGGTTGTCGGCGCGCTGATCGTATTGCTGTTTGGTACCAAGAAGCTGCGCACGCTGGGCGGCGATCTCGGTTCTGCCATCAAGGGTTTTAAGAAAGCGATGGCCGAAGATGACAACGGCAAGAAGCCCGATACCGAAGCACCTGCAGAGCGCATCGTTCACAAAGACTGAATGACGACTGCAAAATAAAAAACCGGCTCATAATGGCCGGTTTTTTTTATGTGTGTCAGTTTAAGCGTAACAATATGTAACTCTTGTTACTTCACTTCCATCCCTTTTGCCTGCAGATCGGCGTGGTAGGAAGAGCGAACAAACGGGCCACAGGCGGCGTGGGTGAAGCCCATTGCCAGCGCTTCGGCTTTCATCTCTTCAAACTCATCCGGGCTAACATAGCGCTGCACCGGCAAGTGGTGACGGCTTGGCTGGAGATACTGGCCCAGCGTCAGCATGGTCACGCCGTGACGGCGCAGGTCGCGCATCACTTCGATGATTTCTTCGTTGGTTTCGCCCAGGCCTACCATCAGGCCGGACTTGGTAGGGATATCCGGATGGGCTTCTTTAAAGCGTTCAAGTAGCTTAAGTGACCAGTTGTAGTCTGCGCCTGGACGGACGTTGCGGTAGACGCGCGGTACGTTTTCCAGGTTGTGGTTGAACACATCCGGCGGCGTTGCGGTCAGTATATCCAGTGCGCGATCCATACGGCCTCTGAAGTCCGGAACCAGCGTTTCAATTTTAATGGTCGGATTTTTCTCGCGAATGGCGCTGATACAGTCAGCAAAGTGTTGTGCGCCACCATCGCGCAGATCGTCACGGTCCACGGAAGTAATCACCACATAGCGCAAACCTATGTCTGCAATGGTTTGAGCCAGTTTTTCAGGCTCGTTGGCGTCTGGCGCAACCGGGCGGCCATGCGCGACGTCACAGAATGGGCAACGACGGGTACAAATGGCGCCCAGAATCATAAAGGTCGCGGTACCGTGGTTAAAACATTCAGCAAGGTTAGGGCAGGAGGCTTCTTCGCAAACGGAGTGCAGACCATTTTTGCGCATCGCCGCTTTAATGCCCTGGATACGGGTTGAGTCAGACGGAAGCTTGATTTTCATCCATTCTGGCTTTCTCAACAGCTCCTGGCGCTCTGTCACCACGTTTTTTACCGGGATCAGCGCCATTTTATCGGCGTCGCGGTATTTAACGCCGCGTTCCATCACAATGGGTTTGCTCATAGGGTGCGTATTCCAGTTGCGGATAATGTAGTCAGGCTAATTCAAGCTAAGTTAGGATCTATCAACTATTTTTGAATTAATGGCCGGGAGTATATCATCACGGCCAGGGAGAATCAGTATACCCCAACATGAAATGGAGAAAGAATTGTAAATGGGTTGTTGTTTTGTGCTAAATACCAGGTTAACAGGGATGGTGTTCACCTCTGAAACAACCTGCAAGAGGTGAAAACCACTACTGCTCATGCAAACTCGTGGTGAATGGCCTTGATTATCTCCTGCAAAACCGTATCCCGGATGCTGAGTTTATTGAAATGCATGCTGGTTTCCATCGTCTTATCGGCAAACAGGTCGCAGTCGACGGCTCGCAGGTTCCAGGTCTCTTTGAACATCTCATATAACCGCCACGGCATGAAGCCCAGCAGATCGCTGCTGCCAAGCAGTGAGGATAGCGTGACATAATTGTAGCTGCTAAAGGCTATTTGCCGGTTCGGCAGGCGCTCACTGATCTGCTGGCGCAGGTCACGCAGCAAATCATCCTGCATGATCAGGAAGGTGTGTTCCATGCTCTGCATATCTTCGAGAGTCAAACGCTGCTCAAGGCAGGGATGACCTTCCCGGCAGACCACGGCAATGCTTTCCTGGTAAAGAGGCACGCTGGTGATGGTGCGCGCGTAGTGGCGGCTGGTATCTATAATTAAATCGGTCTGAAACTGACTTAGCTGAGACTCACCGTCGTTAATCGGCACGTTACGAATAAGCAGGTTTGGATTAACTTTGCGGATCGCAGAATAGACTTTAGGAATAACTAAAGCCCCAATCGACGGCTGGGTTGCGATAGTAATGGTTCGTTGCTGGTCATTACTGCTGTTAAAATCCAGGGCCCCAAGAATGGATTCCAGACCCTGGCTGATATATTCATGCAGATGTGCCGCATACGCCGTCGGTGTTACGCCCTGTCCTTTTCGAATGAATAATGGGTCGGGAAAAATATAGCGCAACTTTTGGATAGACTGGCTGATAGCCGAGGGCGTGAGGTTAAGCACTCTGGCTGCATTGACGATGCCTTTATGAATGTAGACAGCCTCAAAAATAGTCAGCAAGTTTAAATCTATGTTGCGTAACGTCTTGAATACGGGATAGTTGTTTTCGCCATCGCGATCCACGATTTTTTTCTCAGACAGTGGGTTTTGCCCCATGTCAGGTCTCCGCTAAAAAATAAAGAATATTATATTTATAGATACAAATAGAGAGATTGGGGGAATTGGCGTAGTTATTTTGCCAACCCAAGCACGAATGAGAAAAATTAAGCCGACGAAAGTGTACGATGCTGTCATTTATTTAAATAATGACAGTGCTGAATTATCCAATTGGTGATTATAACTGCTGGGTAAATGCGCTTTGACAGAAGGTACTCACAGGCCAGCGGAAAGCATTGCTGGCCTGTTCCGTTTAATCAGCGGCGCGATATTCGTGAGGTGGATAGTTTAACAGGGCAATAAAATTTTCGACCAGTCGCGGGTGAACATCGGCGACGGTAATCCCTTCGACAAAGTGGCTGACCTGAGTCATCTCCAACCCTGCGTAGCCGCACGGGTTGATGCGCAGGAAGGGCGAGAGATCCATATTGATGTTCAGCGCCAGGCCGTGGAAGGAGCAACCTTTGCGGATGCGCAGCCCCAGAGAACAAATCTTTCGTCCTTCGACATACACGCCTGGAGCATCTGCTCGTGGATAAGCCTCAATACCAAGCTCGGCCAGGGTGTTAACCACGGTTTGCTCCAGCAGGGTGACCAGTTCACGTACGCCAAGCTTACGTCGTTTTAAATTCAGCAGCAGGTACATAACCTGCTGGCCTGGCCCGTGGAAGGTCACCTGTCCCCCGCGGTCGCTCTGTACTACCGGGATGTCACCCGGCATCAGTACGTGCTCGGCTTTGCCTGCCTGGCCCTGGGTGAAAACCTGAGGGTGTTCCACCAACCAGATTTCGTCGGCAGTTGTTTCGTCACGAGTATCGGTAAAGTCATGCATTGCCTGCGACACGGGTTCATACGGCTGCAGGCCGAGGGTGCGGATCAGGATAGTGTCTTGAGACAAAACAGCGTCTCCGGGAGAAAAGGGTGGTTGGAAGTATATCACAGCAAAAAACCGGCCTGAGCCGGGTTAGAGGCTGCAAACAAAGTTAATTGATTTAAAAGCTCGAGCCTTGATCTAATAAAAGCAATGAATGCTGTGCTCTGGTTTGCCCCAAACAGTCGAAAACCACGATTTTCGGCTGTTTGTCATCAAGCTAAAACCCGGCCTGAGCCGGGCTATAGGATTACAGCACCATACGAACGATTTCGATGTTGCCTAATTCTTCGTACAGAGTTTCAACCTGCTCAATATGCGTTGCATTGATGGTAATAGAAACCGAGTGGTAGTTACCTTTGCTGCTCGGTTTAACCTGCGGCGTGTAGTCACCAGGGGCGTGGCGCTGCACCACCTCAACGACCAGATCAACCAGCTCCGGTTTCGCCAGGCCCATTACTTTATAAGTAAAAGAGGTTGGGAATTCGAGCAGTTCGTTCAGTTTGGTTTTCATGGTAGCTCCAGCGTTACGGCAATAAAAATGATAACTCCCGCCGACGGGCGGGAGTAGAGATTACGGGTGAACTCATCGTGGTATAGCGTCTGAAAACCGGTCTTACAGGAACAAAGAATCGGGTTCTCTGGCTTGCCCCAAACGGGCGAAAACCACGTTTTTCGTCCGTTTGTCATCAATAATAACCCCCGCCGGCGGGCGGGGGTTGCTTTGATGCATAGTATATGGGGGCAACTTTGACACTTTCAAGTGTTCAATAATTAACCGAACCAGTGGTGGAACATCAGTTTGATGTAATCGATGATTCGGCTGAAGAAATTCCCTTCCGGCATTTCTTGCAGCACAACTAACGGACGCTGCTCGATAGTCTTGCCATCCAGCTGGAAGTTAATGGTACCGACAACCTGGTTTTTCTGCAGCGGCGCGTGCAGTTCAGGCGTGGTGAGCACGTAGCTGGCTTTAAGATCTTTCATGCGCCCGCGTGGAATGGTCAGGTAAACGTCTTTGTCTACGCCGAGAGACGCACGATCGTTATCACCAAACCAGGCTGGCTCGGAGGCGAACTCTTTCCCTGCTTTTAGCGGAGAAACGGTTTCAAAGAAGCGGAAGCCCCAGGTCAGCAGTTTTTTGCTTTCGGTTTCACGCCCTTTATAGGTATGACCGCCGAGCACTGCAGAAATGAGGCGCATCTGACCTTCGGTCGCGGACGCCACCAGGTTGTAGCCTGCGGCGTCGGTGTGGCCGGTTTTGATGCCGTCTACGTTGAGGCTGGTATCCCACAGCAGACCGTTACGGTTGGTCTGGCGGATGTTATTGAAGGTGAACTCTTTCTCTTTGTAGATAGCGTATTCGTTTGGTACGTCGCGGATCAGCGCCTGGCCGATCAGCGCCATATCACGTGCGGAGCTGTACTGACCTTCCGCATCCAGGCCGTGCACGGTCTGGAAATGGGTATTTTTAAGACCCAGCGCGGAGACATAGCTGTTCATCAGGCTAACGAAAGCATCCTGGCTACCGGCGACAAAGTCAGCCATCGCGACGCAGGCATCGTTGCCGGACTGTAGGTTAATGCCGCGAACCAGTTTATTCACCGGAACCTGCATACCTGGCTGCAGGAACATTAAGGATGAACCTTTAAACACCGGGTTGCCGGTGGCCCAGGCATCTTTGCCGATGGTGACCATGGCATTGTCATCGAACTTACCTGCTTTCATCGCCTGGCCGATAACGTAGCTGGTCATCATCTTGGTCAGGCTTGCCGGGTCACGGCGCGCATCGGCGTTGGATTCGGCCAGCACTTTGCCTGAGTTGTAGTCAATCAGGATATACGCTTCTGCATCAATCTGCGGGACGCCAGGTATCATGGTTTTAATGTTGAGGTCGTCAGCTTGAGCAGAGGCCATGGCCGCGAAGGCGAGAGCCGAGGTGAGCGCCAGGCGCTTAATAAAACGTGCAGAAGGAGCTGTATTCATGATGGAACTACGACGTCCGTGATGGAATTAAAAAAAGTGTCTTACTATAGCAAAAGCATTTTTGACTGGCATCTGACTTTGCACGTGAGTTTGTTAATGGTCTTTACACAAAATTACCAATAACGTTGAGCAAGCAGGCGAATGAAAAACAGCATAAGCGCCGCCAGCAGCAATAATATCACCGCACAGGCGATAGCCAGGTCCGTATCACCGGTGGCAAGATTAAGATAGATAGCCATCGGCAACGTTTCTGTTCGCATGTGTGTTGCTCCCGCAAGCAGCAACGTAACACCAAATTCCCCCAGCGCCCGTGACCAGGCCATAACTACACCGGCGGCAAGGCCGGCAGAGGCTAGCGGCAACTCAATGGTAAACCAGATTCGTGTTGACGATGCACCAAGCGTTGCAGCTGCTTTACCATAACGCTCATCTACGGAAGAAAATGCGGCTCTGGCGGTTTGGATGATTACGGGCGTACCGACAAAGGCCTGCGCTACAACAATCCCAACTTGAGAGAACAAGAGATTCAGCCCGCCTGCGGCAAGCAGGTTCCCCGGCATACTGTGTGAAAATAGAAGCAACAACCCCAGCCCCGCAACCAGCGGTGGCATCACCAGGGGCAGTTCAAGTAATGCAGATAGTGCTACCTTGCCCGGCAACTGATGCTTTGCCAGCAACCATGCAGTGGGAATACCCAATAGCAGGGCTATCAAGAGTGCGATAAGCGAGCACTTTAGGGAGAGCGCTACGGCAAAGCGAATTTCCTGTGAGGCGAGCGTTGTGCGCAGGAGTTCAGGCGTCAGGCGCATTCCTAAGGCGACAATGACGCCGCAGATAGTTGAGGCCACGATAAAAAGGGCTACCGCGGCCAGTGCGCCGGGCAAACGCATGTTAGTGATGGCCGACTGGCGGGAATCCTGCCTCGCTGAAGGCGTTTTTCCCCTGTGTGGAGGTTAGCAGAGCAACAAACTTCTCTGCGTCCTGGCGATGAGTGGTGCTTTTTAATACGGCAACGCCAACTACTTCTGGTTTGAAGTAGTTTTCCGGGATCGGCAGGCTGGTCAGCTTATCAGCATACTTTATCATATCGTGATGGCCGATAATGGCGGCATCTACGTCCCCGCTGGAAACGTAAATCGCCAGCTGACTCATTGTGAGCGCGTGTACCACTACGTTTGCGCGTATGGCCTGTTGCTTGTCGCTATGGCTGAGAATGTCATCGGCTGTGCGCCCCAACGCCATCGCTTTTGCATCGCCCAGCGCGATACGGATGCCCGGTTTTGCCAGGTCGTCGAAGCTTTTTATCTTCTCTGCTGCTGATTTATTGATAGCCAGTACCGCACCGTGCAGTGCGATGGGATGGCTGGAGAGCACTTCACCGCCGTGATTAAGCTGGTCGATGTAAGGCATGGCACCCGAAATAAAAAGGTCACCGGAATGTGTCAGCTGAATACGCGCCATCATTTGGCCAGAACCACCGTATTCAATGGTGACGGGGTTACCTGTATTTGTGCGGTACAGACGAGCAACTTCTTCGACGGCGTTGCGCAGCCCGGCACCAGAATAGATATGCAGCCCCGCTTCGCTTGCATAGCCAACCGTAAGCGGGCTCAGAAGAAGCGTTAATAAAAGGGCCTTAACGAGAGTAGGCAGTGAGTGGAAAAAGGAGATCATACCGGTAGCTCCATTACGGGTTTTGCTGGACAGTGCCAGCGAAAATGTCCTCGCAGCAAACTTGTGACGCTTCCCTGATTGCTGGACGGTTGAAGACTAGCGTGCTGAACAAAAAGTAACCTTGAGGTTAATCAAGCGAATGGGGTTTTGAAAGCGGGGATAAAAGCTGGAAATACAGGACAATGCCGCCACGTAACCCAAAGAGTCGCGTGGCGGAGAGCATTAGTTTGCCGGTGCGTTCGTCACGAAGGACTGCTGTTGCGCTTCTGACATCAGGCGTTGCTGCAGGGCGGTGGCTTCATTGCGGCTGCTAAACGGGCCAAGCTGTACGCGATAAACCGCACCGTTATGGGAAACCGCTCCCGGAACGCCAAACTGCTGACTCAGCTTTTGCTGCCACTGGCTGGCTCGTGTGCCGTCGCTCACGGCGCCAACCTGAACAACATAACGCCCGCTGCTGGCAGGGGCGCTGGTTGCCGCCGCGCTACGCTGCACGTGGCCTTGCACAGAACCCGGTGCCGTGACGGGGGCGGCAACGGCAGGCGCAGGTTGTTCAACGATAGGTGCTGGCTGTGGAGCTACTGGCGGAGTGGCCGTCGTCGCTGCCGGGGCTGCCGCTGCGACGGGCTGCTGTGTTGTAGCAGTAGCCGGAGTATCAGGCGTTTCTATCACGCCTGCCGCAAGCGGCGTTGGCGCACCGAGAAAACCGCTGCTCTGAACCGGCGCGCCGGTAGAATCCGCGCTTTGCAGCGTGGCGTTGCTGATAGCGCGTACGTCACCCTGAGGTGCCGCAGGCTGTGCCGGGGAGGAAACGCTTCCCATGCCGCCGCTCAGGTCCGGGCGGGCCGGCAGGGCATAGGTCTGTTTAGCGATAGTCGTACAGGCGGTGCCCGGGCCGGACATTGTGCCATCCTGCGCGACAATAATTGGGTCAATACGAACTTTGGTATTGTTCGAGGTGTTCAGCCTGTCTGCTGCCGCGCGGGAAAGCGATATCACGCGGTCGTTGCCATAGGGGCCACGATCGTTGATGCGTACCACAATCATGCGGCCATTCGCGAGGTTAGTGATTCGCGCGTAGCTTGGGATCGGTAGGGTAGGGTGCGCGGCGGTGAGTGCGTTGAGATCAAACGCTTCACCAGAGGCGGTCAGGTTGCTTCCCGGCTCGGCGTCATAGATTGCCGCAAAACCGGATTGGCTGAAGTTTGCCGGATTCTGAACAATTTTGTAGATTTTGCCGTTATTCTGGTAATCCTGGTTTACCGACGGATTGAGTGGCTCGTAGCGTGGCTCAGCACCGCTGATTTCCACGACCGGGCCGTTGCACACTACCGGCTGCGGCGGCTGATTAACCGGCTGCTGACTCTCATCATTCGACGAACATGCTGCCAGTAACGCTGCTGCGATGCAGACGCCAACCCACCGTTTTTGCTTACCCATTGCGCACCTCATCCAGTTACACGCTTTTTGATAACATTTTTCTGTGTGTGTGTATCGACATGACGATACCGAACCCGGCCATCAGAACGATGAGCGCCGATCCCCCGTAGCTGACGAGCGGTAAAGGCACACCGACCACCGGTAAGATACCACTAACCATGCCAATATTTACAAATACATAGACGAATAATATCAGCATCAGCCCGCCGGCCATCACGCGCCCAAAGGTGGTTTGCGCCCGGGCGGCGATAAACAGGCCGCGCATAATCAGCAGCAGGTAAAGCGCCAGCAGCACCAGAATACCCACTAATCCTAGCTCTTCCGCGAGCACCGCGAAGATAAAGTCCGTATGGCGTTCGGGCAGGAATTCAAGCTGAGACTGTGTACCGTGCAGCCAGCCCTTGCCGCGCAGGCCACCGGAGCCAATCGCGATTTTGGACTGAATAATATGATAGCCCGCGCCCAGCGGATCGCTTTCCGGATCCAGCAGCATCATTACGCGGGCGCGCTGGTAGTCGTGCATCAGGAAGAACCACAGGATAGGCACGAAGGCCGCAACCAACAGCACGGCAACCAGAATGAGACGCCAGCTCATACCGGAGAGGAACAGCACAAACAGGCCTGATGCGGCGACCAAAATAGAGGTGCCGAGGTCAGGCTGTGCGGCGACCAGCAGGGTAGGCATGAAAATCAGGACGAGCGCAATGCCGGTATTTTTCAGCGTAGGCGGGCAAACGTCGCGGTTAATAAAACGGGCGACCATCAGCGGGACGGCAATTTTGGCGATTTCCGAAGGCTGAAAACGCACAAAGCCTAAGTCCAGCCAGCGCTGTGCTCCTTTAGAAATAGCGCCGAAGGCGTCAACCGCCACCAGCAAAATAATACAGAAAATATAGAGATAGGGCGCCCAGCCTTCATAAACGCGAGGCGGGATTTGCGCCATGACGACCATTATCACTAGTCCCATCAGGATCTGGCCGACTTTTCGCTCCATCATCCCCATATCCTGACCGCTGGCGCTCCATACCACCAGGGCACTGAATACCAGCAGCGCGAGGATAGTTACGAGGAATGTGGGATCCAGATGGATTTTATCCCAAATCGTCTTTTTATTTGGATTGTCAGTCATGCTCATTGATCCTCTGTGGCCGAGGCGGCCGGCGCTTCTGCTGGCAGAACCGTATTGTTATCCCCCAACATCACGTGGTCGAGGATTTGGCGCATGATGCTGCCTACTGCTGGGCCGGCACCACCGTTCTCAAGAATCATCGTCACGGTGTACTGCGGGTTATCATAAGGCGCGAACGCCGTCATCAGCTTGTGGTCACGCAGGCGTTCAGCAATTTTGTGCGCGTTATAGGTCTCGTTGGCTTTCAGGCCGAAGACCTGCGCAGTACCGGATTTCGCCGCCACTTTGTAAGGGGCATTAGCGAAGTATTTGTGTGCGGTGCCGTTTGGTCGGTTAGCTACGCCATACATCCCGTCTTTTGCGATTTCCCAATAGCCTGAGTGAATGTCGCCCACGGGGGCTTCGGTTGGCTGCTGCCAGGGAACCTGTTTGCCGTTTTCTGTGGTGCTCATCAGCAGGTGCGGCACGCGAACAATACCGTCGTTTATCAGGATCATCATCGCCTTACTCATCTGGATTGGCGTTGCTGTCCAGTAGCCCTGGCCGATACCGACCGGAATGGTGTCACCCTGATACCACGGTTTTTTAAAGCGCTTCAGCTTCCATTCACGCGTTGGCATGTTGCCCGCACGCTCTTCGGAAAGATCGATGCCGGTTAAATGGCCGTAGCCAAACTTGCTCATCCATTCGCCAATGCGGTCGATACCCATGTCATAGGCAACCTGATAGAAGAAAGTATCCGCCGATTCTTCCAGTGATTTGGTGACGTTCAGGCGACCGTGGCCCCATTTTTTCCAGTCACGGTAGCGTTTTTCGGAGCCTGGCAATTGCCACCAGCCTGGATCAAACAGCGACGTATTGCGGGTGATGACACCGGCGCTCAGTGCGGATACCGCCATATAAGGCTTCACGGTAGACGCTGGAGGATACACGCCCTGGGTGGCACGGTTGATCAGCGGCGTATTAGGGTCACTCAACAAGCCTGAGTAATCTTTGCTTGAGATACCATCAACAAACAGGTTTGGGTTGTAGCTAGGCATGGAAACCAGCGCCAGAATACCGCCGGTGCGCGGGTCGGTAACAACCACAGCAGCACGGCTGCCCGCCAGCAGGGTTTCGATATAGGTCTGAAGCTTCAAATCCAGCGTCAGATAAATGTCGTGCCCGGCCTGTGGCGGGACTTCTTTTAGCTGACGGATAACGCGGCCACGGTTGTTCACTTCAACCTCTTCATAGCCCGTTTGCCCGTGCAGCACATCTTCGTAATAGCGTTCAATGCCCAGCTTGCCGATGTCATGCGTTGAAGCATAGTTGGCAAGCTTGCCTTCTTTATCCAGGCGTTCGACGTCTTTATCGTTAATTTTCGATACGTAGCCGATGACGTGAGTCAGCGCGGAGCCATAAGGATAGTAGCGTCGCTTATAGCCTTTTACCTCAACGCCGGGGAAGCGATACTGGTTCACGGCAAAGCGAGCAACCTGAACTTCGGTGAGGTTGGTTTTTACCGCAATAGAGGTAAAGCGGTGCGAGCGTGAGCGCTCTTTTTTGAAGTTGGCAATATCATCGTCGGTCAGGTCCACCACCGGCCGAAGGGCCTCCAGCGTTTCCTGAACGTTATCGACTTTCTCCGGCATCATCTCAATTTGGTAGATGGTGCGGTTCAGCGCCAGCGGCGTGCCGTTACGATCGTAGATAATACCGCGGCTGGGCGGAATAGGGACCAGCTTGATGCGGTTTTCGTTGGACCGCGTCTGGTAGTCGTTAAAGCGAAGGATCTGCAGATTATAAAGATTGGCGATCAGCACGCCGGTAAGCAGCAAAATGCCGATAAAAGCGACCAGCGCCCGGCGCACAAAGAGCGCAGACTCAGCAGTGTAGTCGCGAAAAGAATTCTGTAATTTCATTCGCTGCTTAGTTTTACCCGCTCAGATTTACTCACGATGATAAGGGTGGTTGGTGGTAATGCTCCACGCCCGATAAAGGCTTTCTGCCACCAGCACCCTGACCAGCGGGTGAGGCATTGTTAGCGTGGAGAGCGACCAGCTTTGCTCGGCCGCGGCCTTGCAGGCTGGTGCTAAGCCTTCCGGGCCACCAATCAACAGGCTGACATCTCGGCCATCCTGCTTCCAGCGTTCGAGCTGCGTGGCAAGCTGCGGCGTATCCCACGGCTGACCGGGAATATCCAGCGTCACGATCCGGTTACCTTTGCCCGCGGCGGCCAGCATCATTTCACCCTCTTTTTCGAGGATACGTTTGATATCGGCATTTTTGCCGCGTTTTCCAGCCGGAATTTCTACCAGCTCAAAAGGCATATCTTTTGGAAAACGACGCAGGTACTCGGTGAAGCCGGTCTGCACCCAGTCAGGCATTTTGGTTCCAACGGCCACCAGTTGCAGCTTCACCCGTTAGCTCCAGAGTTTTTCCAGTTCGTACAGCTGGCGACTCTCTTCCTGCATGACGTGAACGATAATTTCGCCCAGATCGACAACAACCCAGTCGGACGCGTTAATGCCTTTCACGCCCATCGGCGACAGGCCAACTTCGCGGGAGGATTGAACAACGTGTTCAGCGATAGACATGACATGGCGGTTTGAGGTCCCGGTACAGATAACCATGCAATCCGTGATGCTTGATTTGCCTTTAACATCGATAGCGATGATATCCTGGCCTTTGAGATCGTCGATTTTATCGACGATGAAATCCTGAAGTGCTTTACCCTGCAAGTGTTCCCCCTGAGAGAATGAGAGTGTGTGGTTTGGCCCGTAAATAACCATTATACCCAACAGGGCAGGCGGCTTTGGCTGAAAAATTGGCCGTCCAGCGCGAATCGCGGGCTATCATCCCATTGCACGCCGACGTTTGCATCGCCATTTTTGTAAAACTATTTCAGATAAGCCGGATTTACGGGCAGGAAATTATGGCAGCGGAGCATAACAGCCTGAGGAGTGGTGTCAATGGCTGGCGCTTCCGGTAAAACATAATAGCGTAAACCTGCGCATTTCACTGCTGCGATACCGATGATTCAGACCAGGCTTAATGCTCAGCGATACAGTCGGTGCTGAAGAATAAATGCCAGCACTTCGGGTGGCAGGAGGTCGTCACAGGGCAGTTTTTTTTCAAGACGCTGGCGAATGGTAGTGGCGGAGATGTCATAGAGCGGAGTTTGCGCAAGGAACACTTTTCCCGCAGGTTGCCGATGTAACGTTTCAACCGAATCAGTGACGTTTTGCGCGAGCCATTTCTGCTGCTCGGGCGTTTCCATCGTTAGCGGGTAGCCCGGCCTCTGGGTAACCAGAAGATGGCACTGCGTGAGCAGCGTTTCCCAGCGGTGCCAGCGGTGCAAACTGAGTAAAGAGTCCTGGCCGATAATAAACGCCAGTGGTTGGTGTGGGCCAAGCTCGGCCCTAAGTTGTTCCAGGGTTTCAACCGTCCAGGACGGCGTTGAGCGTGCCAGCTCACGGTCATCCAGGGTGAACAGCGGATTAGCGGCGATCGCCAGCTCAATCATCGCTTTACGCTGTTCACTGCTGGCCTCCGGCTGCGGGCGGTGCGGCGGCACATTATTTGGCATGATAGTGACGCTTTTCAGCTTCGCCAGTCGTGCCAGCGCCTCAACCGATTTCAGATGACCGTAATGGATAGGATCAAAGGTACCGCCGTACAGCGCCAGTAGAGAAGAATCAGGCATCAATAAAGATTTCCGGTAAAGCTTTATGGCAAATCAGCAGCGAGAGACCTTCGAGATCGTCCCACACCGACTGCCCATAATCCTGTTTCAGCGTTAATTCTATGCGCGTCAGCAAACGCACGGCCTGGTAGAGTTGTTCAGCCGAAACACGGTTTAGCGCCTCGGTCACCAGTGGGCGGCGGTTTTGCCACACTCGCTGCTGATCGAAGAGTGTACGTAATGGGGTGGTCGCAGATTGGCGTTTAAGATTGACCAACTGCAATAACTCGCGCTGTAGCGTACGTAGCAGAATAACCGGCTCGCTGGCCTCAAGGCGGAGCTGCTGCAGGATATGCAGCGCCCGTTTGCTCTTACCGGCTAGCAGGGCGTCTACCCAATGAAAGGGGGTAAAGTGGGCGGCATCATTCACCGCTTGCTCAACGCGAGGTAACGTCAGTTTGCCATCTGTCCAAATAAGGGACAGTCTTTCCAGCGCCTGAGAAAGCGCCAGCAGATTGCCCTCATAGCAGTAACAAAGTAGCTGATTAGCTGCGTCATCCAGCGTCAGGTTCATCTGTTTTGCACGCTGTGATACCCAGCGAGGCAGGTTTGCCTGCTCAGGTGTCTGGCAGGTGACAAGCACAGAACGGTTCGCAAGCTGGGTAAACCAGGCGGCATTCTCTTGTGCTTTCGTCAGTTTGTTGCCGCGAACCAGCAGCAGAATGTCGTCATGGAGCAGGCTCACCAGCGTTTCTAGCTGAGCGTTAATCGCGGCATTCGGACCGTTTTCCGGCAGCAGTAGCAGAAGCGTTTGGCGGCTGGCAAACAGGCTCAGGGCCTGGCAAATGGAAAATAGCGCCTGCCAGTCTGTGGAGGCGTCAATCTGAACGGTGTGATGTTCTTCAAAACCGTGCTGTTGCGCGGTCTTGCGTACGGCATCCTGACTCTCCTGCAGCAGCAGAGGATCGTTACCTACCAGCAAATACGCCGCGCGCAGCCCTTCATTGAGCTGCGCGTGGAGTTGTTCCGGATACACTCGGATCATTGGCTAACAGAGGTTGCCGGTAGCGTAGTGGATACACGGCCTGCAGGCGCTGGAGCGGCCGGTTTTGATACGTTAACCGGTTTTTCCTCATCTTTCGTTGCTTCCACATCGGCTGCATGAACGGCCAGCAGTTTGCGGATCAGCTGTTGGGCAACGTTGGTGTACATCTCTTTGATGATCAGATCCTGCTCGGCATCTTTCGCCAGCGCAGTCAGCGGGTTGTCAAAGAATGAACGGTAGGTCTTCGCGCTGATCGGATAAATGTCGTGACCCGGGATCAGGACCTGGGCGTTGACGGTCATCACCATCTGGTATTCCGCAGTCTGGCCGTTCTGGAACACCGAAGCGGTATCCTGGCTGAGGCCTAAAGCACCCACACGCAGGGACGGAATATCCTTGCGGACGCCCGTGCCGGTATCGTCCACAATCGTGACGCCATTTAAGCGCAGCTGTTTACGGATTTCACGCGTTAGCGGACCGTTAGGATCGCCAGAGTTGAGGATCAGCGTCTTCATCTCTGAGGGAACCTGCGTGTTGCCACGCAGGTGAAAACCACATCCGGCGGTGACCAGCACCGCCAGGGTTACTAACAGGGTGACAAAGGGATGTCGCACGCTTCCTCCTGCGCTTAGCCCACAACCAGGTTGAGCAGTTTACCCGGGACGTAAATCACTTTACGCACGGTTACACCCTCAAGATATTTCGCGACCAGGTGTTCCTGACCGGCGCGCTCGCGCACCTGTGCTTCAGTGGCATCAGCAGGCACGGTCACTTTACCGCGCACTTTGCCGTTAACCTGAACCACGACCAGACGAGAGTCTTCAACCATTGCCTGCTCGTCAGCCTGTGGCCACGGTGCGTTGTCCACATCGCCTTCACCGCCCAGCGACTGCCACATGTCGAAGCAAACGTGCGGGGTGAACGGATACAGCATGCGCACAACGGCCAGCAGCGCTTCGTTCAGCAGCGCACGATCCTGCTCGCCGTCCTGCGGAGCTTTTGCCAGTTTGTTCATCAGCTCCATGATGGCAGCGATGGCGGTGTTAAAGGTCTGACGGCGGCCGATATCGTCGGTCACTTTGGCAATCGTTTTATGCACGTCGCGGCGCAGCGCTTTCTGATCTTCGCTCAGGGCGGCAACGTCCAGCGCTGGTGCCCCGCCACGGTTGGTGTGTTCGTAGACCAGTTTCCAGACGCGTTTAAGGAAGCGGTTTGCCCCTTCTACGCCGGATTCTTGCCACTCAAGCGTCATATCCGCCGGGGAAGCAAACATCATAAACAGGCGTACGGTATCAGCACCATAGCGCTCAACCATCACCTGCGGGTCGATGCCGTTGTTTTTCGACTTCGACATTTTGCTCATGCCAGCATAGACCAGTTCACGGCCTTCTGCGTCACGGGCTTTGACGATGCGGCCTTTATCATCGCGCTCAACGATAGCGTCTACCGGAGAAACCCAGTTACGCTCACCGTTAACGCCGGTGTAATAGAAGGCGTCCGCCAGCACCATGCCCTGGCACAGCAGCTGTTTAGCCGGTTCGTCGGAGGTTACCATGCCCGCATCGCGCATCAGCTTGTGGAAGAAGCGGAAGTAGAGCAGGTGCATGATGGCGTGTTCAATCCCGCCGATGTAGATATCTACCGGCAGCCAGTAGTTAGCGGCTTTAGAGTCCAGCATGCCTTTGTCGTACTGCGGGCAGGTATAGCGCGCGTAGTACCAGGAGGATTCCATAAAGGTGTCGAAGGTGTCGGTTTCACGCAGCGCAGGCATCCCGTTTACGGTGGTTTTTGCCCACTCAGGATCGGCTTTAATTGGGCTGGTGATGCCGTCCATAACCACGTCTTCCGGCAGAATAACCGGCAGCTGATCTTCCGGGGTTGGCATCACGGTGCCGTCTTCCAGGGTAACCATTGGGATTGGTGCGCCCCAGTAACGCTGACGGGAAACGCCCCAGTCGCGCAGACGGAAGTTCACTTTACGCTCGCCCACGCCTTTAGCGGCCAGCTTATCGGCAATGGCGTTAAACGCCTGCTGGAAGTCCAGTCCGTCGAACTCGCCAGAGTTAAACAGCGCGCCTTTTTCGGTCATTGCGGAGGTGGAAAGATCCGGCTCGCTACCGTCGGCGTTCAGGATTACTGGTTTGATTTGCAGGCTGTATTTAGTGGCGAATTCCCAGTCGCGCTGATCGTGCCCCGGAACGGCCATCACGGCACCGGTGCCGTATTCCATCAGCACGAAGTTGGCCACCCAAACCGGAACGCTTTCACCGGTCAGTGGATGAATGGCGTTAATGCCGGTCGCGACGCCTTTCTTCTCCATGGTTGCCATGTCGGCTTCGGCCACTTTGGTGTTACGGCACTCTTCAATAAAGGCGGCAAGCTCTGGGTTGTTTATCGCAGCCTGCTGCGCCAGAGGGTGACCGGCGGCAACGGCCAGGTAGGTCACGCCCATAAAGGTATCAGGGCGGGTCGTGTAAACGGTCAGCTTCTCGGCGCTGTTTTCAACGTCGAAGGTGATTTCTACGCCTTCAGAGCGGCCAATCCAGTTGCGCTGCATGGTTTTGACCTGATCCGGCCAGTGATCCAGCGTATCCAGGTCGTTCAACAGTTCGTCAGCGTAGGCGGTGATTTTAATGAACCACTGCGGGATCTCTTTACGCTCAACCTTGGTATCGCAGCGCCAGCAGCAGCCGTCGATAACCTGCTCGTTAGCCAGTACGGTCTGGTCGTTCGGGCACCAGTTAACCGCGGAGGTTTTCTTATAAACCAGGCCTTTGTTATACAGCTGAGTAAAGAACTGCTGTTCCCAGCAGTAGTACTCAGGAGTGCACGTTGCCAGCTCACGGCTCCAGTCGTAGCCAAAGCCCAGCGTTTTCAGCTGGTTCTTCATGTAGTTGATGTTGTCGTAGGTCCACGGAGCAGGTGCGGTGTTGTTTTTTACCGCAGCCCCTTCCGCCGGCAGGCCGAACGCATCCCAGCCAATCGGCTGCAGGACATTTTTACCCAGCATGCGTTGATAGCGTGCGATAACGTCGCCGATGGTGTAGTTACGGACGTGGCCCATATGTAGTCGGCCGGAAGGATAGGGCAGCATTGAGAGGCAGTAGTATTTTTCTTTGCCTTCGTCTTCGGTCACTTCAAAAGTACGGTTCTCTTGCCAGTGTTGCTGGACGTTGGATTCTATCTCTTCCGGGCGGTATTGCTCTTGCATGGCAGCCAGTAGTCCTGTTAATGAAAGACAGCTACGAAAGTAGCCTTTAGTGATTTGAGTTCAGACAGGCATAGCATAGCCGATTAGACCGCGGCAAAACAGCCTTTCGACGCCCTCGGTGACCATTTCACTGTTCTAAGTAACTTGCAGTTTTTTACCCAGGGTGTGGTTAATCTAACAAAGCGTTGGCGGATTAACGTCTACTCTTAGAGTTAGTTACCACACCGCGAATGCAGGAATCCTTCAAGGAGGCAGGCTAACGATGAACAAGGTTGCTCAATTTTACCGGGAACTGATTGAGTCGCTGAGCGAGCGGCTGCGCAAGGGGGAGCGTGATATCGACTCGCTGGTTGCAAGCGCGCGCAAACAGATGAGCGATACCGGCGAACTGACCCGAACGGAGATAGAAGAGGTGACGCGGGCAGTGCGCCGCGATCTGGAGGAGTTTGCCCGCAGCTACGGTGAAAGCCATGAGGAATTTACCGATAGCGTCTTTATGCGGGTGATTAAAGAGAGCCTGTGGCAGGAGCTGGCGGACATTACCGATAAAACCCAGCTTGAGTGGCGTGAAGTCTTTAAAGATCTTAGCCACCACGGCGTATATCACAGCGGCGAGGTCGTTGGGCTGGGTAATCTGGTCTGCGAGAATTGCCATTATCACATTGCGATTTACACGCCAGAAGTGTTACCGGTTTGCCCGAAATGCGGCCATAATCAATTCCACAGGCGCCCATTCGAACCCTGAAAAAAAGGCCTTCTCACAGGAAGGCCTTTTTACTTTTCAGTGGGTTAGTGCAGGATCTTCGCCAGGAAGTCTTTGGCGCGCTCAGACTGCGGATTATTGAAGAAATCATCTTTGTTAGAGTCTTCTACAATTTTCCCCTCATCCATAAAGATCACACGGTTCGCCACTTTGCGGGCAAAGCCCATTTCATGGGTCACAACCATCATCGTCATACCTTCGTTTGCCAGCTCAACCATCACGTCCAGCACTTCGTTGATCATTTCCGGATCGAGCGCGGAGGTGGGTTCGTCGAACAGCATTGCAATAGGATCCATGCACAGGGCACGAGCAATGGCGACGCGCTGCTGCTGGCCGCCGGAGAGCTGGGCCGGATATTTATCGGCATGTGCGGAAAGCCCTACACGCTCCAGTAGCTTTAACCCTTTCGCACGGGAAGCCGCTTTATCGCGCTTCAGCACTTTGACCTGGGCAAGCGTCAGGTTTTCGATAATCGACAGGTGCGGGAACAGCTCAAAGTGCTGGAACACCATGCCAACGTGGGAGCGGAGCTGCGCCAGATTGGTTTTTTTATCATTCACCTGGGTGCCGTTTACCAGGATCTCGCCTTTTTGCACCGGCTCCAGGCCGTTAACGGTTTTGATGAGCGTGGACTTACCGGAGCCAGAAGGCCCACAAACCACCACCACTTCGCCTTTCTTCACTTCGGTTGAGCACTCGGTCAGCACCTGAAAGTGACCATACCATTTAGAAACATTTTTCAGGGTAATCATTAAACAGTCCTTTTCTTCAAGTAGCTGACCAACAGCGATGCGCTAAGGCTAATCACAAAATAAACCAGACCGGCAAACAGGATCATCTCGACCTGGGTTCCGTCGCGCTCACCGATGGTGGAAGCGGTACGGAAGAAGTCTGCCAGGCTTAAGACGTACACCAGCGAGGTATCCTGAAACAAAACGATGCCCTGGGTTAACAGCAGGGGCACCATCGCGCGGAAGGCCTGCGGCAGAATAATAAGTTTCATCGACTGCCACTGGGTCATGCCGAGCGCCAGGGCGGCATTTGACTGCCCTCTGGAAATACTCTGAATACCGGCGCGAATGATTTCTGAGTAGTAGGCGGCTTCAAACATAGAGAAGGCGACCATCGCGGAAATCAGGCGAATATCGGTCTTCGGCGACAGGCCAAGTACCGATTGCAGGAAACCCGGCACGACGAGGTAGAACCACAACAGCACCATCACCAGCGGCACGGAACGGAAAACGTTGACGTAGGCGGTAGCGAACCACGAAATCGGCTTGAAGCTCGACAGACGCATGACTGCCAGCAGCGTGCCCCAGACAATACCAATCACCACTGCGGTAACGGTGATTTTGAGCGTAATGACCAGCCCCTGCATTAAGTAAGGCAGGGCCGGTAAAATAGAACTCCAGTCAAGATCGAGCATTATTTGCCCCCCATATTGCCAGGCAGGCGAATTTTACGTTCAACTACGTACATCACGCCCATGATGACGGCGTTGATCAGGACATAGGCAAGGGTAATCGCCGTAAAGGATTCATAGGCGTGCGCCGAGTAATCCAGCAGCTTGCCTGCCTGTGCAGCCATATCCACCAGACCAATGGTTGAAGCGATGGCCGAGTTTTTCACCAGGTTCATCATTTCTGACGTCATTGGCGGCACGATGACGCGATAGGCGTTAGGCAGCAGCACATAGCGATAGGCCTGTGGCAGGGTTAGCCCCATAGCCAATGCTGCGTTTTTTTGCCCACGGGGCAGCGACTGAATCGCTGCACGAACCTGTTCGCAAACGCGAGCGGCGGTAAACAGCCCAAGGCAAATCATCGAGGAGAGGAAGAACTGAATATTGGGATCCAGCTCTGACTTAAACCACATACCGATGTTTTCCGGCAGCAGTTCAGGCACCACCAGATACCAGGTAAAGAATTGGACTATCAGGGGAACGTTGCGAAACAGTTCAACGTATAGCGTACCGAGTCCGGACAGGAATTTGTTAGGCACTGTACGCAAAATACCAAACAGAGACCCCACCAGAAAAGCAATGATCCATGCGGTAATTGACAGGGCGACCGTGACCTGGAAGCCATTCCAAATCCAGCCCAGATAGGTTGTGTTGCCGAACGGGGCGGGCTGTAAAAAAATTCCCCAGTTCCAGTCTATAGACATAACTTACTCCGAGATAAAAAAAAGAGGGTAGCGCTTGCTACCCTCGAAGATTGATGAGAAGCCGGTGCCTTTAAGCAGATCTTTGCCTGCGTTTTTGGGCACCTTCACGCCGGATGGGGAACGACCATCCGACGCATAGTCTGTCCTGGCTTCAGTTCGTCAATCGGGAGGGCGGATTTTTCCGGCCCCTGTGTTTCTAATTAGTTGAGAGCTTTGTCGTTTGGTTCCTTGAACAGCGCTTTCATTTCGTCAGAAAGATCGAAATTCATGTTGAGGTTCTTAGGCGGAATGGGCTGTTTAAACCATTTATCAAACCATTTAGCGGCTTCGCCGGAGGTTTGCGCCTTCGCGATGGTGTCATCCATCAGCTTTTTAAACTCTGGGTCGTCTTTACGCAGCATGCAGCCGTAAGCTTCCTGAGACTGTGGCTTGCCGAGGATCTCCCAGTTATCCGGCTGTTTTGCTTTCGCACGTTCACCGGCCAGCAGGGCGTCATCCATCATAAAGGCGACGGCACGGCCGCTTTCCAGCGTACGGAAGGAGTCACCGTGGTCTTTGGCACTGATGATGCGCATGCCCATTTTCTGCTCGTCGTTCAGCTTATTGAGCAGAATTTCGGAAGTGGTGCCTGAAGTGACGACAACGGTTTTACCTTTCAGGTCCGGGAAGTCCTTAATTGGACCGCCTTTTTTCACCAGCAGACGGGTGCCGACAACAAAGATAGTGTCGGAGAACGCGGCTTGTTTTTGACGCTCCAGGTTGTTGGTAGTGGATCCGCATTCAAAATCGAAGGTGCCGTTTTGCAGCAGCGGGATACGGTTCTGGGAAGTAATTGGGATCAGCTTCACCTGCAGGTCAGGTTTATTAAGCTGCTTCTTCACCGCGTCCACGATGGCGTTAGAATAATCCTGAGAGTAGCCAACCACTTTCTGTTGGTTGTCGTAGTAAGAGAAAGGTACAGATGATTCACGGTGGCCGACCACGATAACGCCGTTGGCTTTGATCTTATCCAGCGTTGATTGCTGAGGTTTTACATCTTCTGCATGAACCATTGTTGCGCTCATGCCGATTACCAGCATTGCCGTGGTCAGTTTACGTAATTGCATATCCAACTCCTTAATCTTAGTGCCAGAGGAGGCACCGGTATCCGATGTGAGTGTTGTGTTTTGTTGTTTTTTCATGCTGCAAAAAGCGCCAAGCAATGCTCATTTGTTAGCATCTAACCTAGCTGAATGTAAATAAATTGCTAAGAAGATGTTTGTTTTTGCGAGGCGTGCCGCACCGTTTAAAGGCAAAGATATGCCGATGCACTATAACGGTGCTTGCAATGTCTCTTTTTGGTGCATGCACTTTTCATTGCCCGATACGACCAGGCCACAGGGCGTCTTTGCGCCAGTTATTTGATTTTTACAGTTAATATCTAGCAAGTGGCGTGCCAGAAATGAAAAAGGCCAGCAAATTTGCCGGCCTTTTTATCAGAAGGGAACGTTACTTTTTATTACGGCTACGCAGGCTCATCACCAGGGCGCTAAAGCCAAATAACGCGGTAATGACCCACAGAGGCCAGAAGCCAAAGCGTGCATAAGGCGTTAGGCCAGTGGTTGGCGTGACTTTTGCCTCCAGCACTTCGCGGGTGAACTGCGGGATGATATTGGTGATATCACCCTCGGCGTTGACCACCGCGGTTACGCCGTTGTTGGTGCTGCGCAGCAGAGGGCGCCCCAGCTCCAGCGAACGCATACGCGCCATCTGCAGGTGCTGCCACGGGCCGATAGATTTACCGAACCAGGCATCGTTAGAGATAGTCAGCAGGAAGTCCGTATCCGGCCGGAAATTGTCCCGAACCTGTTCACCCAGGATTATCTCGTAGCAGATTGCTGCCGTCAGCTTGACGCCGTTTGAGAGCAGCTGCGGCTGAACATACGGCCCACGGCTGAACGATGACATGGGCAGATCGAAGAACGGTGCCAGCGGGCGCAGAATCGATTCAAGCGGGACAAACTCACCAAAGGGAACCAGATGGTTTTTGTTGTAGCGATTGCTGCTCGTGTAGCTGTAAGGGCTGCCTTCACCGAGGGTAATAATGGTGTTGTAGGTATCGTAGCGGTTCTGCTTGTTAAGGCGGGCGTCGACGATGCCGGTAATTAACGAGCTGTGCTTCGAACGCAGCAGATCGTCCATCATCGTCAGGAACTGCTGCTGATTGATTTCCAGATCGGAGATAGCCGATTCCGGCCAGATAATCAGCTGCGCCTTGCCCATCTCCGGCTGCGTTTTATCTAAATAGATTTTCAGCGTATCGAGCAGCTGGCTCTCATTCCATTTCAGCGACTGAGGAATGTTGCCTTGTACCATCGCCACGTCGACGGAGCGTTCCGCCTGCGGCTGGAACCACTGAATGCTGCGCAGTGGCCAGGGCAGGAGCAGCAACGCGGCTGATACCACGGCCGGCATCCACTTACGCGCCTGTAATGCATAAACCAGAAGGCCGCTGACGATCATTAACAGGAACGTAATGGCGTCGACCCCAAAAATCGGCGCGATGCCTTTTAGCGGGCCATCTATCTGGCTATAGCCAAACTGCAGCCACGGAAAACCGGTGAGTACCCAGCCGCGCAGGAACTCGGTAATTTGCCAGACGACCGGGGCGGCAATGGCCACACGCCACCATGTTGTTTTCGGCCACAGCTTACTGAGAATACCGGCAAACAGGCCGGTATAGAGCGACAGATAAGCGGCGAGCAGCACCACCAGGAATACGTTCACCGGGCCCGGCATACCGCCGAACTGCGCGATGCTGACATAGACCCAGTTAACGCCGCTGCCAAACAGTCCCAGTCCCCAGAAGAAGCCAATCCACGCGCTCTGCACCGGGCGGCGATTTAGCGTTAGCCCCTGTAAACCGGCAAGCGAGACAATGGCCGCAGGCCAGACATCATAGGGAGAAAAGGCCAGCGTTCCGCAGGCACCAAAGAAAAGCGCCAGCAGCAGGCGAGTGCGCTGGCGTTGAAGAAGTTGAGCTATAGCCATAGCTGAGTTATTCGTCCAGTTTAGGTTGCGGCGAGTCGTCCGGAATTCTGACATGAACCTGAATGATACGACGGCTATCGGCCATGGCGACTTTGAACTGGTAACCATCTATTTCAATGGTTTCGCCACGCGCGGGAAGATGCCCGAAGGCTTGCATCACCAGTCCGCCGATGGTGTCGACTTCTTCATCGCTAAAGTGGGTATCGAAGGTGTCGTTAAAGTCTTCAATAGAGGCCAGAGCGCGCACCGTCCAGGTATGACGGCTTAGCTGGCGGAAATCGCCATCTTCTTCATCATCGTATTCATCTTCGATTTCACCGACGATAAGCTCAAGAATATCTTCGATGGTCACGAGACCTGAGACACCGCCAAATTCATCAATCACAATCGCCATGTGATAGCGTTGCTGACGAAACTCTTTCAGCATGCGGTCAACGCGCTTGCTTTCAGGCACGACAACGACCTGACGTAACACTTTTTCCATGCTAAATGGCTCGGAATCGCTGCGCATAAACGGCAGCAGATCTTTCGCCATCAGAATCCCTTCGATGTGATCTTTGTCTTCGCTAATAACCGGGAAGCGGGAGTGAGCGGATTCGATAATGACATCGAGGCACTCGTCCAGCGTCTGGTTGTGCTTGAGCGTCACCATCTGCGAACGCGGGATCATGATGTCGCGGACGCGTTGGTCGGCGATATCCATTACCCCTTCGAGCATGTCGCGGGTGTCCTGGTCTATCAGAGAGTTTTGCTCAGAATCACGAATAAGCGTCAGCAGATCGTCACGGTTTTTCGGTTCACCGTGAAACAGCTGGTTGAGAATGAGGGAGAAGAATCCCTTTTTGGCTTCCGGCGTGTCACTATTCTGTGAATTGTCGTCGCTCATGGCGTTAGGTTTTAGGCCTCATATTAATCAAATACTAACAGGCAGCCTGATGGTGCGCTGCCTGCGCGTGGCGGCGGCAAAGGGAAAGCCCTGAGCCGACTACTCTTTCTCGGCAATGTACGGATCGGCATACCCAAGAGCAAGCATTATCTCTGTTTCCAGCGCTTCCATCTCTTCAGCCTCATCGTCTTCGATGTGGTCGTAACCAAGCAGATGCAGGCTACCGTGCACAACCATATGCGCCCAGTGCGCCTCCAGCGGCTTCTCCTGTTCTTTGGCCTCCTGCTCAACCACCTGACGGCAGATGATCAGGTCGCCAAGCAGCGGCAGCTCAATGCCCGGAGGCGCTTCAAACGGGAAAGAAAGCACGTTGGTGGGCTTATCTTTGCCGCGGTAGGTCAGGTTCAGATCGTGGCTTTCCGCCGTATCAACCAGGCGAACGGTCACCTCTGACTCTGGCTGAAACTGAGGAATAACCGCATCCAGCCAGCGCTGAATTTGTGTTTCATCCGGCAAGCCGCTTTCTGCTTCGCAGGCAACCTGTAAATCTAAAATAACCTGACTCATTTGCTCTCCTGAGCGCTGGCCTGCAGGGCAAGGGCTTCACGTTTACGCTCGGCGGCAAGCTCGTCTTTACGTTTTTGATCGGCGGTTTCCCAGGCCTCATAGGCGTTAACGATGCGTGCCACAACCGGGTGACGCACCACGTCTTCACTATTAAGGAAGTTAAAGCTGATTTCATCCACCTCGGACAACACGTCGATAGCATGACGTAAACCGGACTTCAGGTTGCGCGGCAGGTCTATCTGCGTCACGTCGCCGGTGATCACCGCTTTGGAGTTGAAGCCAATGCGGGTCAGGAACATTTTCATCTGCTCGGTGGTGGTGTTCTGGCTTTCATCGAGAATGACAAAGGCATCGTTCAGCGTACGGCCGCGCATGTAGGCAAGCGGCGCCACTTCGATAACGTTGCGCTCAATCAGCTTTTCAACTTTCTCGAAACCCAGCATTTCAAACAGCGCGTCGTAAAGCGGGCGCAGGTACGGGTCAACTTTCTGGCTCAAGTCCCCAGGCAGGAAGCCCAGCTTCTCACCCGCTTCAACGGCGGGGCGGGTCAGCAGAATACGGCGAATCTCCTGGCGCTCCAGCGCATCAACGGCGGCGGCTACGGCGAGGTAGGTTTTCCCTGTCCCCGCAGGCCCAATGCCGAAGGTAATGTCATGGTCGAGAATGTTCGCGATGTACTGCGCCTGGTTAGGCGTACGTGGTTTGATAACTCCACGCTTGGTCTTAATATTGATGGCCTTGCCGTAATCCGGCACGCTGTCTGCCGTTTGCTCCAGCACCCGGCTTTCTTTGATAGCCAGATGAATTTGTTCCGGGTCGATATCCTGGCTTTGGCCGCGCATTGGTGCGGTGTCTACGTACAGATGGCGCAGAATATCCGCAGCGGCGTTAACGGAAAGCTCACGACCGGTGAGCCTGAAGTGATTGTCACGGCGGTTGATTTCAATCCCTAGTCGGCGCTCCAGCTGTTTGATATTGTCATCAAAAGGGCCGCACAGACTAAGCAGACGGGCGTTATCCGCCGGTTCCAGCGTTAATTCACGTGTTTCGATATTCAAACTTATCCTCTGGGTCACTCGGGGCCAGTTAGAGTAAAACGGTCTCTCGTAGCCGAAAACACAGTCCCGGCTACAGGGAAATTATTTATCCCGCAGCGTGATGGCGCAAGCGTCACAATTGATATTTGGGTGATGTCTTCCGAATGCAAGTGCAAACACTGAGACAGCCTGCCGGGACGTGGAATTAGCTTTCCGGCAAGCTGTGGAGAGGATTAAGGCTGGTAAGTCCCTACCCCAATTTCATTCTCTTTGCGGGTACGAGCAATGACGGATGCCGGGGTTTCAGCAATACGCAGGCCCATTTCGCTTTCAGTGCGCACCAGCTCCGCCCGCAGGGAGTTAGTCAGGACTTCGGTGATTTCAACATCCACGAATTTCCCTACCATATCCGGTGTTCCTTCGAAGTTAACCACGCGGTTATTCTCGGTGCGGCCGGACAGCTGCATAATGCTTTTACGCGAAGTTCCCTCCACCAGAATGCGCTGCACGGTGCCCAGCATCTTACGACTCCAGTCCATTACCTGCTGGTTGATGCGATCCTGCAGAATATAAAGGCGCTGTTTCTTCTCTTCTTCCGGCACGTCGTCAACCATATCTGCGGCCGGGGTGCCCGGACGGGCAGAGAAGATAAAGCTGAAACTGGTATCAAAGTTAACGTCGGCAATCAGCTTCATGGTTTGCTCGAAGTCCTGGCTGGTTTCACCCGGGAAGCCCACAATGAAGTCGGAGCTAATCTGAATATCCGGGCGCGCAGCGCGCAGCTTACGGATAGTGGATTTATACTCCAGCGCGGTGTGCGTACGGCCCATCAGGTTAAGTACGCGGTCAGCGCCGCTCTGAATAGGCAGATGCAGGAAGCTCACCAGTTCAGGGGTATCACGATACACTTCGATAATGTCATCAGTGAATTCAATAGGGTGGCTGGTGGTAAAACGAATGCGGTCGATGCCGTCAATCGCCGCAACCAGACGCAGCAGTTCTGCAAAGGAGCAGATACCGCCGTCGTAGGACGCGCCGCGGTATGCGTTAACGTTCTGGCCGAGCAGGTTGACTTCACGGACGCCCTGTTCCGCCAGTTGGGCGATTTCAAACAGAATATCGTCACTTGGGCGGCTAACTTCTTCCCCACGGGTATATGGCACCACGCAGTAGGTGCAATATTTGTTGCAGCCTTCCATTATTGAAACGTAGGCGGTCGGGCCGTCGGCTTTTGGCTCTGGCAGGCGGTCAAATTTTTCAATTTCCGGGAAACTGACGTCAACCACCGGGCTGCGGGTGCCCCGAACCTGATTGATCATCTCCGGCAGGCGGTGCAGGGTTTGCGGACCAAACACGATGTCCACATAGTGCGCGCGCTGGCGAATTTTTTTCCCTTCCTGAGAAGCAACGCAGCCGCCGACGCCAATAATCACATCCGGACGTTTGGCTTTAATATGCTTCCAGCGCCCCAGCAGGTGAAACACCTTTTCCTGTGCTTTTTCGCGAATCGAACAAGTGTTTAGCAGCAGAACGTCCGCTTCATTCGCGTTATCGGTCAGCGTAAAGCCGTGGGTGCTGTCCAGCAGGTCTGCCATCTTGGATGAATCGTATTCGTTCATCTGGCAGCCCCAGGTTTTTATATGGAGTTTTTTTGTCATCGACTTGCCATTGCTCAAGGTGAAGTCAGGAATTAAGCCGGATAGTGTAATGCTTTGCTATGGATGTGACCAGCCTGGGAAAAGCCAGTAGAATTAGCAAAGATGAATGAAGGAAAGAGACTTATGGCAAATCAACCAATTGAAGTAGCCGTTGTTGGCGGTGGTATGGTCGGCGCGGCGGCCGCGCTGGGGCTGGCGCAGCACGGTTTTCGTGTGGCGGTGATTGAACATCATGCACCTGAGGCTTTTGTTCCTGGCAGCCAGCCGGATGTCCGCATTTCTGCCATCAGCAGCGCATCGGTTGGGCTGCTCAAGTCTCTTGGCATCTGGGACAAGGTTTTAGCTATGCGGGCGCACCCCTATCGCCGCCTGGAAACCTGGGAGTGGGAGAGTGCGCATGTCAGTTTTGATGCTGCGGAGCTGGGGCTGCCTGAGCTTGGTTTCATGGTGGAAAATAACGTGCTGCAGCGCGTACTTTGGGAAGCACTGGAAGCGCATCAGCACGTCACTTTGCGTTGCCCGGCCAGGCTGAAAAAAATTCATCCCCAGCCAACAGGCTGGATGCTTGAGTTTGACGAAGGCTGTACGCTTCACGCTGCAATGGTGATTGGCGCAGACGGCGCCAATTCTCAGGTGAGACAATGGGCAGGTATTGGGGTTCACGCCTGGCAATATCGTCAGGCCTGCATGCTGATTACCGTCAAATGTGAGTCTGAACCGGGCGACAGTACCTGGCAGCATTTTACGCCGACCGGGCCACATGCCTTCTTGCCGTTGTTTGATAACTGGGCTTCACTCGTCTGGTACGACACGCCGGCGCGCATCCGGCAGCTGCAGGGGATGTCGATGTCGCAGCTGCAAAAAGCAATTGCGGCAACCTTCCCTGAGCGACTGGGGGCGGTCACGCCGATCGCCAGCGGTGCTTTCCCTCTGACTCGCCGACATGCGTTGCAGTATGTTCAGCAGGGGTTAGCGCTGGTAGGTGATGCGGCGCATACTATCCATCCTTTGGCAGGGCAGGGGGTGAATCTCGGCTACCGGGATGCGGATGCTTTGCTTGACGTGATGGTCAATGCTCGCAGTCACGGTGAAGATTGGGCCAGTGCGACGATCCTGAAACGCTACCAGACGCGGCGTCAGGCGGATAACTTCCTGATGCAGAGCGGAATGGATCTATTCTATGCCGGGTTTAGTAATAACCTGGGGCCGCTGCGCGTGGTGCGTAATATTGGGCTGATGGCTGCGGAAAGAGCGGGCGGTCTGAAGCGTAAAGCGCTGAAATACGCATTAGGATTATAGCGAATAAGAGCAGGGCGGTTTACCGCTCTGTTAAACGAGGTGGAATGACAGAAAGCAAAAAGCCCGCTTGCGCGGGCTTTTTATTGTGTGGCTGGGGTACGAGGATTCGAACCTCGGAATGCTGGTATCAGAAACCAGAGCCTTACCGCTTGGCGATACCCCAACAGGGTGCGCTCACAAAGTGAACGACTTTTTAAATTGGCTGGGGTACGAGGATTCGAACCTCGGAATGCTGGTATCAGAAACCAGAGCCTTACCGCTTGGCGATACCCCAACAATTTTTAGGATTTACCGAACTTAATCAATAATTCCGTTGTATGGTGGCTACGACGGGATTCGAACCTGTGACCCCATCATTATGAGTGATGTGCTCTAACCAGCTGAGCTACGTAGCCATCTTTTTACGCGCTACCTTATCGGCGTTGCGGGGCGCATTATGCTGAGTTGGCTGTACAGCGTCAACTAGTTTTTTCCCGAAAACTCGCTCAGAATGTTCGTTTGAATGACTTGCGAACAGCTTGCTTGAAATATCGACAATAACGCATGTTTTTGTTTTTAATTCCGGTTAAAAACAGGGATAAAGCCTCAGCGATAATACAGAAACAACAACGGGCCCCTGGGCCCGTTGTTTTAAGCTAAATCAGGATTAATAGGCGGCCTGGTGCACGCCAACCGCACGTCCTGATGGATCGTTCATGGTTTTGAATGACTCATCCCATTCGATCGCTTTTGCGGAAGAACAGGCTACAGACGGGCCGCCAGGTACGCATTCTGCTGCGCTCTGCAGCGGGAACAGCTCTTCGAAGATTTCACGGTATAAATACGCCTCTTTCGAGCCCGGCGTGTTGTACGGGAAGCGGTAGGCTGCGGTGGCCAACTGCTGGTCGCTGATCTGCTCGGCGGCCACTTCCTTCAGCGTATCAATCCAGCTGTAGCCTACGCCGTCAGAGAACTGTTCTTTCTGGCGCCACGCCACGCTTGCCGGCAGGTAGGATTCGAAGCACTCACGCAGGACATGCTTCTCCATTTTGCCGTTGCCGCACATTTTATCCTGTGGGTTGATGCGCATTGCCACATCGAGGAATTTTTTATCCAGGAACGGCACGCGGGCTTCAACGCCCCAGGCGGACATTGCCTTGTTGGCGCGGGCACAGTCAAACATGTGCAGCGCCTGTAATTTGCGCACGGTTTCTTCATGCAGTTCTTTGGCGTCTGGCGCTTTGTGGAAGTACAGATAACCGCCGAATACCTCATCAGAACCTTCCCCGGACAACACCATTTTGATGCCCATCGCTTTGATTTTACGCGACATCAGGTACATCGGTGTCGAAGCGCGGATCGTTGTCACATCGTAAGTTTCGATGTGATAGATGACATCGCGGATCGCATCCAGACCTTCCTGCACGGTGAAGTGGATCTCGTGGTGAACCGTGCCCAGGTGGTTAGCCACTTCCTGCGCGGCCTTCAGATCCGGAGAGCCTTCCAGACCGACGGCGAAGGAGTGCAGCTGTGGCCACCAGGCTTCGCTGCGCTCTTCATCTTCTACGCGACGTGCCGCAAACTTTTTGGTGATCGCAGAGATAACCGAAGAGTCCAGGCCACCGGACAGCAGTACGCCATAAGGAACATCGGACATCAGGTGACTCTTAACGGCGTCTTCCAGCGCCTGGCGTAGGGCGTTTTTATCGGTTACGTTGTCTTTCACCTCTTCATAGCTGAACCAGTCGCGCTGATAGTAGCTGCGAATTTCGCCATCTTTGCTCCACAGATAACTGCCCGCCGGGAACTCTTTAATGGTGCGGCAAACCGGCACCAGCGCTTTCATTTCAGATGCAACATACAGGTTGCCGTGTTCGTCGTGGCCCATATACAGCGGGATGATGCCGATATGGTCGCGGCCAATCAGGTAAGCGTCTTTTTCGCTGTCGTAAAGAGCAAAGGCAAACATACCCTGTAGCTCATCAAGGAAGTCCGGGCCTTTTTCCTGATAGAGCGCCAGGATGACTTCACAGTCTGAGCCGGTCTGGAAGGTGTAGCGGTCGCCATATTCGGCGCGCAGTGCCTGATGGTTGTAGATTTCACCGTTTACCGCCAGCGCATGAGTTTTTTGCGTGTTGTACAGCGGCTGGGCTCCTGCGTTGACGTCAACAATGGACAGTCGCTCGTGGACAAGTATCGCTTTATCGCTGGCGTAAACACCTGACCAGTCCGGGCCACGGTGGCGCATCAGGCGTGATAATTCCAGCGCTTTTTTGCGCAATTCAACTGCATCGGTTTTGATATTCAGAACGCCAAAAATAGAACACATATAACTTCTCCGTACACTTGCCTGAGCGATTTAAGTTGTGGTGCTGCGTTGCCGATTTTTTGCGTTTGCTGCGGCTTTGCTGCGTTGCTTAGTAATGAAAATGCTCAATCGCTGAAGGGAATGCAAGGGTTTTAGCGTTCGACTAATAAATAGTGAGGTAGGGATTGCCGATCTCTGAAAAATGATGATGTTTTGGCCGTGAAAATTAGCGGATCGTCAATTTTTAACAATTATGGTTGAGGTTTGCTGCGTCTACGCGGCAATTCATTATCGATAAATAAAAATGCCAGCAGAGCGCCGGCATCATCTTCAGAAGATATCAATTTCCGCAACCGAAGGGTAAATCCAGCTCGGTCGGAACGGCATATCATCGACGTTGTTCAGGCTGGAGACGCCGGAGAGCACGAGAATGGTTTCGAGACCCGCCTGGAAGCCCGCGAGAATATCGGTTCGTAGGTTATCGCCAACGATGACCGTCTGCTCGGAATGCGCCTGCATTTTGTTGAGCGCCGCCCGGATAATCCACGGGCTCGGCTTACCCACATAGAAGGGCTCGCGGCCGGAAATTTTCTCAATACCCGCACACAGTGCGCCGCAGGCCGGGCTAAAACCGTGGCCGTGGCTGTCAGGGTTGGTGGCAATAAAGCGGGCGCCGTTTGCGACGAAGTAAGCTGCTTTATGCATCATTTCCCAGTTAAAGGAGCGGGTTTCACCGACGATGACAAAGTCAGGATTGATGTCGGTAATAGTAAATCCAGCTTTATAGAGCTCGTGAATCAGCGCGCCTTCACCGACGACGTAGGCTTTCTTACCTTCCTGGCGGCGCAGGAAATCGGCCGTCGCCATGGCGGAGGTGTAAAACACGCTCTCCGGCACGTCGATGCCCGCGGAGGCAAAGCGGTTGGCAAGATCCTGGCTGGTCTGGGAAGGGTAGTTGGTCAGCAGCACCAGCGGCATTTCTTTTTCAAGAATACGTGCCAGAAATTCATTAGCGCCCGGCACGGCGACGTTGTCGTGCATCAGCACGCCGTCGATATCACAAATTACGTTCTGGATGGTGGTCATTAACAACTCTGGCTCACGGAATGAAGTCGGTAACTATAGCGTAAAATGCTGCCTGGGCAGCATTAACTTTCCAGCAGATGCTGAAGCAAGACGCCGTTCAGCATTGAACGCTTAACCAGCGCAAACGCCCCAATGGCCGAACGGTCATCGAGCTTCGAACAGACGATAGGCAAGTTTTTACGGAAGGCATTCAATACCTGCGTATTAATGCAGCCTTCGATGGCCGGCAGCAGCACTTTTTCAGCTTCTATTATCTCACCGGCAAGCACGACTTTTTGCGGATTAAACAGGTTAATGGCGATGGAAATGGCTTTCCCCAGGTGGCGGCCAACGTGTTCCAGCACCTCACAGGCCAGCGCATCGCCTTTATTAGCCGCTTTGCAGATGGCCTGAATACTACAATCTTCCAGCGTCAGACGACTGTTGTAGCCTTGTTCCAGCAAATGGCGGACGCGTTTTTCAATGGCGGCATTCGCGGCGATGGTTTCCAGACAACCAAAGTTACCGCAGTGGCAGCGCTCGCCTAATGGATCTACCTGGATGTGGCCAATCTCACCGACGTTGCCGTTGCGGCCGATAAAAATCCGCCCGTTTGACAGGATGCCCGCCCCGGTGCCGCGGTGAACGCGCACTAAAATAGAGTCTTCGCAATCGTGAGTTGCACCGAAATAGTGCTCGGCCAGTGCCAGGCTGCGAATATCATGCCCGACAAAACAGGTCACCTTGAAGCGTTTTTCCAGGCTGTCGACCAGCGCCCAGTTATTGACGGCGATGTGCGGCATATAGCGGATCACGCCGCTTTCGGGGTCAACCAGCCCGGGCAAGATGACGGAAATAGCGATCAGTTCGCGGGTTTTACGCTGCCAGGTTTCGATAAAGTGGCTGATGGCGTTGAGCAGCGCATGCTCGAGCGTTTCCTGCGTGCGTTCCGGCAGCGGATAATGCTCTTCGGCGATGGATTTCGCGCTCAGGTCGAACAGGGTGATAGTGGCGTCGTGGCGCCCGAGGCGCACGCCGATGGCATGGAAGTTACGCGTTTCGGTGATAATAGAGATAGCGCGGCGGCCGCCGGTGGAGGCCTGCTGATCGACTTCTTTTATCAGGCCGCGCTCGATAAGCTGACGAGTAATTTTTGTGACGCTGGCGGGCGCAAGCTGGCTTTGTTCGGCAATCTGGATGCGCGAGATAGGACCGTGCTGATCAATCAGGCGATAAACCGCCGCGCTATTCAGCTGTTTTACCAGGTCAACGTTACCAATTTGGGCTTGTCCGCCAGTTGTCATGCTATTTACTCAGTTACGACCTCGTTACCATTAACGATGGTCTTGATAATTTTATAGTCGCGGGTAAACACGGTTAAGTTAGCCACTTTGCCGGCTTCGATTGTGCCCAGTTGTTTATCCACGCCCATTGCGCGAGCAGGGTAGAGTGTTGCCATGCGCAGAACTTCATCCAGCGCGATTGCTGCGTGCTCCACCAGGTTGCGAACGCCCTGAATCATGGTCAGCGCAGACCCGCTAAGGGTGCCGTTTTCATCAACGCACAGACCGTCACGGTAGTATATTGTTTTACCAGCAAAAATGAACCGATCGATGTTCGCGCCTGCAGGAGCAGTGGCGTCGGTGACCAGGCACAGTTTATCGCCCTTCACGCGTTTTGCGGTGCGAATGTTCGCATAATCCACATGCAGCCCATCTGCAATGATGCCACAGTAAACGTCGGCTTCATCGAAAATAGCGCCCGCAAGGCCTGGCTCACGGCCGGTAATATAAGGCATTGCGTTGAAAAGGTGAGTCGCAAAGGTGATTCCGGCACGGAAGCCGATTTTAGCTTCTTTCGCTGTCGCATTGGAGTGACCTGCGGAAACAATAATGCCTGCCGCGACCAGTTTCTGAATCACTTCCGGCTCAACCATCTCGGGTGCGAGCGTGATTTTGGTAATCACATCCGCATTTTGACACAGGAAATCAACAAGCTTTGCATCCGGTTTGCGTACAAAACCTGGGTTGTGTGTACCTTTCTTCACCATGTTGAGCCATGGGCCTTCAAGGTGTAAACCCAGTGCCTGATGATTGTATTTGGCCAGGTATTCACGCATAACTTTTACGCCCTGCATCATCAGCTCGTCGCTGGTGGTGATAAGCGTAGGCAGGTAGCTGGTGCAGCCTGAGCGTTCGTTCGCTTTCTGCATGATTTCCAGCGTTTCGACCGAAACGGCTTCTGCGGTGTCGTTAAACTGTACGCCGCCGCAGCCGTTTAATTGCACATCAATAAATCCGGGGGCAATGACGGCACCGCCCACATCACGTGTTTCCATACCTGCCGGCAGAGAGTCGGCAGGGCAGATACGCTCAATCAGGCCATCGGCAATGACTACCGCGTGGTCATCCAGAATTTCATGGCCGGTGTAAATCCGACCGTGGGTTAATGCATACATATCCTACCCCCGGTAATAACTAATGCTTAAAGACCTTTAATATTTTCAGCTTCCAGCTCGTTGAAATATTTCAACGTTTTCACTTTCAGCTCCATCGTGGACGGCTCATCACAAACGATAACCGCCTTCGGATGCAGCTGCAGGCAAGTGATTGTCCACATATGGTTGACGTTACCTTCAACGGCCGCCTGCAGCGCCAGCGCTTTCACACCGCCCAGTACCAGAATCATCACTTCTTCTGCGTCCAGCAGCGTACCCACGCCCACGGTCAGCGCATATTTTGGCACCTGAGTCACGTCGCCGCCGAAGAAGCGGGAGTTTGCCACGCGAGTGTCATGGGTAAGGGTTTTAATACGGGTACGGGACGCCAGGGAGGAAGCGGGTTCATTAAACGCGATATGACCGTCGTTGCCCACGCCGCCCATGAACAGGTGGATTTTGCCGTAGGAGCGGATTTTTTCTTCGTAACGGCGGCATTCTGCATCAACATCTTCGGCGTTGCCGTTCAGCAGGTTGATGTTTTCCGCTGGGATATCAACGTGATCAAAGAAGTTGCGGTGCATGAAAGTATAATAGCTTTCTGGGTGCTCTTTCGGCAGGCCGACATATTCGTCCATATTGAACGTTACGACGTTTTTAAAGCTAACCTGGCCTGCTTTATGCATCTCAACCAGAGCTTTGTAAGCTTCCAGCGGTGTACCGCCGGTTGGCAGACCCAGAACAAAAGGACGGTCCGCAGTTGGTTTGAATGCATTGATGCGATTTACAATATGGCGAGCTGCCCATTTGCCGACTTGTGCCGGGGTAGCCAGGGGAATCAGTCTCATCATTCACCTCGTAGTTTAAGAGTAAAAATAGGGTTAGCTGAATCGATCTCGATAAGCATAAGGGTAAACCACTTTTATACTGAACCGACAGGGATCAATCCGCTTTGATTTTTTGAATCATAAAATAAGTTTTCGGAGATAGCCAGTGAGAGGGGAGGGTTTAAGCGATATTTGGTGATAAATATCACAAAAAAGGTGCGTTTAATTTGCGGTACGAATTAATTTTTTTCACACTTCACCGTGTGATGTGAATCGTCGCCGTGTATTCAATGTAAGTAAGACAATAAAAACACTGCTTGAGCGAGCCTTAACGGGGTCTCATAGGGGGAATAAAGTGAGTATTCTAGGTTATCTACAGCGCGTGGGCCGGGCACTTATGGTGCCGGTGGCTACACTACCAGCAGCAGCAATATTAATGGGGGTTGGTTACTGGATTGACCCAGTCAGTTGGGGTGGAGATAACGCCTTTGCTGCACTGTTGATCAAATCCGGTTCCGCCATTATCGATCACATGTCCGTGCTGTTCGCCATCGGCGTCGCTTACGGTATGTCCAAAGACAAAGACGGTGCCGCTGCACTGACCGGCTTTGTTGGCTTCCTGGTTCTGACCACCCTCTGCTCACCGGCAGCGGTTGCGATGATCCAGAAAATTCCGGCGGACCAGGTTCCGGCGGCGTTTGGCAAAATTGAAAACCAGTTCGTCGGTATTCTGGTGGGTATCATTTCTGCAGAACTCTACAACCGCTTCAGCGGCGTTGAGCTGCCGAAAGCGCTGTCGTTCTTCAGCGGCCGTCGTCTGGTGCCTATCCTGACCTCCTTCGTGATGATTGCCGTTGCCTTCATCTTGATGTACGTCTGGCCGATGATCTTCGATGCTTTAGTTAACTTCGGTGAGCACATCCAAAAACTCGGTTCTGCCGGCGCAGGTATCTATGCCTTCTTCAACCGTCTGCTGATCCCGGTTGGTCTGCACCACGCCCTGAACTCCGTGTTCTGGTTTGACGTGGCCGGCATTAACGACATCCCTAACTTCCTGGGTGGCGCTCAGTCCATCGAAGCAGGTAAAGCGGTTGTCGGTATCACCGGTCGTTACCAGGCGGGCTTCTTCCCGATCATGATGTTCGGTCTGCCGGGTGCAGCGCTGGCCATCTACCACTGTGCACGTCCTGAAAATAAAGCGAAAGTTCTGGGTATCATGATGGCCGGTGCTTTCGCCGCGTTCTTCACCGGTATCACCGAGCCGCTGGAATTCTCCTTCATGTTCGTTGCGCCGGTACTGTACGTGATCCACGCCGTGCTGACCGGTATCTCCGTATTTATCGCGGCAAGCATGCACTGGATATCTGGTTTTGGCTTCAGCGCAGGTCTGGTGGATATGATGCTTTGGGTGCGTAACCCATTGGCAACCAAATGGTACATGCTGATCCCTCAGGGCCTGGTGTTCTTCGTTATTTATTACGTGGTGTTCCGTTTCACCATCACCAAATTCAACCTGCTGACCCCAGGCCGTGAACTGGCTGTCGCCGGTGACGAAGCTGATGGCCAGGACGTGAATGTGAGCGGCGATGCGAACCAGGACGTTTCAGGTCTGGCTCGTCAGTACATCTCTGCGGTAGGTGGCTCTGCCAACCTGACCGGTATTGATGCCTGTATCACTCGTCTGCGTCTGAGCGTGAAAGACTCTTCCGTAGTAAACGAAGCGCTGGCTAAACGTCTGGGTGCGACGGGCGTTATTCGCCTGAACAAAACCAGCGTGCAGATCATCGTTGGCTTTGCAGCAGAAAAAATTGCTAACGCAATGAAAACCGCGGGTACTGTCGAAGCAGCCGCGCCTGTTGCGGGTGCAGCCCCGGCCCCAGCCGCTAAACCACAGGCTGTACCAAATGCGACCAGTACGACTATTGCTGCCCTGGTTTCTCCGGTCACCGGTGAAGTGGTTGAGCTTGATCAGGTTCCTGACGAAGCGTTTGCCAGCAAAGCCGTAGGGGATGGCGTAGCCGTTAAGCCAACCGACAAAACCGTGGTTTCTCCTGCCGCCGGTACTATCGTGAAAATCTTCAACACCAACCACGCGTTCTGCCTTGAAACAGAAAAAGGCGCTGAAATTGTGGTTCACATGGGCATCGATACCGTTGCTCTGGGTGGTAAAGGGTTCACGCGTCTGGTGGAAGAGGGTGCGGAAGTGGTTGCAGGCCAGCCGGTTCTGGAAATGGATCTTGATTTCCTGAACGCCAACGCTCGCTCCATGATTAGCCCGGTTGTTTGCAGCAACATCGACGACTTCAGCGGTCTGGTTATCCAGGCGAAAGGTCAGGTGGTTGCCGGTCAAACGCCACTGTATGAGATTAAAGGCAAGTAATCGCTCCTGAGTAAGCATTTGTGCCTTAAGCGGCTGGCGTATATCGTCAGCCGCTTTTTTATTGCTTGTCGCCAGGCAAATATGGATAACCCTAATTTATGCAACTAAAGGTTGTTTCCCGAGGCCGCTTATTAGATCATGCACCGTTAACTAAGGTATACGCTTTGAGGAACCCGCGATGAGTGAGGCTGAAGCCCGCCCAACTAACTTTATTCGTCAGATTATTGATGAAGACCTGGCGAACGGTAAGCACACCAGTATTTGCACCCGTTTTCCGCCTGAGCCGAATGGCTATCTGCATATCGGCCACGCAAAGTCTATCTGCCTGAACTTTGGCATTGCCCAGGACTACCAGGGGCAGTGCAACCTGCGCTTCGATGACACAAACCCGGTAAAAGAAGACATCGAATACGTAGAGTCCATCAAACACGACGTTGAATGGCTGGGCTTCCACTGGTCCGGCAACGTGCGTTATTCGTCCGACTATTTTGATCAGCTGTTTAACTATGCCGTTGAGCTGATTAATAAAGGGCTGGCGTATGTTGATGAGCTGAGCCCGGAACAAATTCGTGAATACCGTGGCTCCCTGACTGCACCTGGCAAAAACAGCCCGTTCCGCGATCGTAGCGTTGAGGAAAACCTCGCGCTGTTCGAGAAAATGCGCAACGGTGAGTTCGCCGAAGGTACCGCCTGCCTGCGTGCTAAAATCGATATGGCCTCGCCGTTTATCGTCATGCGCGATCCGGTGCTGTACCGCATTAAGTTTGCCGACCACCACCAGACCGGCAGCAAGTGGTGCATCTACCCGATGTACGACTTCACCCACTGTATTTCTGATGCGCTGGAAGGCATTACGCACTCGCTGTGTACCCTGGAATTCCAGGATAACCGTCGTCTGTATGACTGGGTGCTGGATAACATTACTATTCCTGCACATCCGCGCCAGTACGAGTTTTCGCGCCTTAATCTCGAATACGCCATCATGTCCAAGCGTAAGCTTAACCTGCTGGTGACCGAGAAGATTGTTGAAGGCTGGGATGACCCGCGCATGCCGACTATCTCCGGCCTACGCCGCCGTGGTTACACCGCAGCTTCTATTCGCGAATTCTGTAAGCGCATTGGTGTGACCAAGCAAGACAACACCGTGGAAATGGCTTCTCTGGAATCCTGCATCCGTGACGATCTCAACGAGAATGCACCGCGTGCAATGGCCGTTCTGGATCCGGTAAAGGTAATTATCACTAACTACCCTGAGGGTGAGGAAGAGACGGTCACCATGCCGAATCACCCAAACAAACCTGAGATGGGCAGCCGTGAAGTGCCGTTCAGCCGAGAAGTCTATATCGATCGGGCTGACTTCCGCGAAGAAGCAAACAAGCAGTACAAGCGCCTGGTGCTGGGCAAAGAAGTTCGCCTGCGTAATGCGTATGTGATCAAAGCCGAGCGTGTTGAAAAAGATGCGGAAGGCAATATCACCGAACTGTACTGCACCTATGACCCGGAAACCCTGAGCAAGGACCCGGCAGACGGTCGCAAAGTTAAAGGCGTGATCCACTGGGTGAGCGCCGCACATGCGTTGCCGGTTGAAATCCGCCTGTATGACCGCCTGTTCAGCGTTGCAAACCCAGGTGCTGCGGAGGACTTCCTGTCGACCATCAACGCTGACTCTCTGGTTATTCGTCAGGGCTTCGTTGAGCCAAGCCTGCAGAACGCAGAAAAAGGTAAGGCTTATCAGTTCGAGCGTGAAGGTTACTTCTGCCTCGACAGCCGCTATGCGACGGCCGAAAAATTGGTGTTTAACCGCACCGTTGGCCTGCGTGATACCTGGGCTAAAATCGGCGAATAATTACTGTAGATAGCCTGATAAAAACGCCGCGGAATGCGGCGTTTTTTCTTTATTAGTACATGGTATTAACCTGTAGTACACATTCGCGATGCGAATTAATTCTCATTTACACACGCCTGAGTTTATCCCCACGCTACATCATGTTTTTCCCGTAATCTTCTGATGCTTATAATGAAAGCGCTCTCAAAAGTATTTTGTGTTCCAAATAAGTAGAATTATGGCCTAATAAACTTCGGTGTCATTTTGTTACAAATGCACATAGATTATGTGCTCTCTGTCATACTCCAGGAAATCTCTCATACAAAATCATTGATAATTCGCGTCGCGAAAAATAGTCTATGAGCAGCAGTAATGCGGGTGAGTAATGTAAAAACCGCTTTTAGCCGTTAGGCAATTTTACTTTTTTCGTCATTGACGCTTTTCACGTCAGACGATGATTTTTACGTCAAAGAGGAATTTAACTATGCGTACGTTTAGTGGCAAACGTAGTGCGCTTGCTCTTGCTATTGCAAGTGTTACCGCTCTTTCAGGTTTTGTTGTTGCTCCGCAGGTTAGCGCTGCGGGCTTTGTTGATGACTCAACGCTGACCGGTGGCGTCTATTACTGGCAGCGCGAACGTGACCGTAAAGACGTGACTGACGGTAAGTACAAAACTAACCTGTCACACTCAACCTGGAACGCTAACCTGGACTTCCAGTCCGGCTACGCAGCCGACATGTTTGGCCTGGATATCGCCGCTTTCACCGCCATTGAGATGGCCGAAGACAGCGCCAGCGGCCACCCAAACGAAATCGCATTCTCCTCTAAAAACAAAGGCTACAGCGAAGACTACTCCGGCGATAAAGGCGGCATCAGCCTTTATAAAGCGGCCGCTAAATTTAAGTACGGCCCGGTCTGGGCTCGTGCGGGTTATATCCAGCCAACCGGCCAAACGCTGTTAGCGCCGCACTGGAGCTTCATGCCTGGTACCTATCAGGGGGCTGAAGCTGGGGCGGCATTCGACTATGGCGATGCAGGTGCGCTGAGCTTCTCCTACATGTGGACCAACGAGTACAAGGCTCCATGGCATCTGGAAACGGACAAGTTCTACCAGAACGACAAAAAGACCAAAGTTGATTATCTGCACTCCATCGGCGCGAAATATGACTTCAAAAATGACCTGATTCTGGAAGGGGCATTTGGTCAGGCTGAAGGTTTTGTTGACCAGTACTTCGCGAAAGCGAGCTACAAATTTGACGTTGCAGGCAGCCCGCTGAGCACCAGCTACCAGTTCTACGGCACCCGTGATAAAGCCTCTAACAACACCATCAACGATATTTATGACGGTACCGCGTGGCTGCAGGCGCTGACCTTAGGCTACAAAATTGGCCAGGTTGACCTGCGTCTGGAAGGGACCATGGTGAAGGCAGAAGGCCAGCAGGGTTACTTCCTGCAGCGTATGACGCCAACCTATGCCTCTTCAAACGGCCGTCTCGATGTATGGTGGGATAACCGCTCTGACTTCAACGCCAACGGCGAAAAAGCCGTGTTCTTCGGTGCGATGTATGACCTGAGCAACTGGAATCTGCCGGGTTGGGCTGTTGGGGGCTCCTATGTTTATGCATGGGATGCAAAACCAGCCACATGGGCGCTTGATGCTTCCGGTAACCGTCAGGATATCGCATCCAACAAGATCAAAGAGTCTTCATACAGCCTCGACGCAATGTACACCGTGCAGGAAGGCCGTGCGAAAGGTACGCTGTTCAAACTGCACTTCACTCAGTACGACAACCACTCCGATATCCCAAGCTGGGGCGGTGGTTACGGCAACATGTTCCAGGACGAGCGTGACGTGAAATTTATCGTTATTGCTCCGTTCACCATCTTCTAATGCTAAATCGGGCGCGCAAGCGCCCGTTTTTTATAAGGAACTGAACATGAAAAAAATCCTGCTGGTTACCGCCGTGGCTTTCACGCTCTCCGCCTGCGTTCAGCCCCCGGCTCCGCCGGAAGATTCACATCTGAAGCAGGCTTACAGCGCTTGTATCAATACCGCAGAAGGCAACCCGGATAAAATCGAAGCCTGCCAGAGCGTGCTGAACGTACTGCGCCAGGAAAAACAGCACAAAGCGTTTGTTGAAAAAGAGACCGTGAGCGTGCTGGATTATCAGAAATGCATTCAGGCAAGAAAGAGCGGGAATGATGAAGCCGCGAAGGTTCGCTGCGATAAAATCTGGCAAGAAATTCGCGCGAATAACAGCTGATTACGTTTTTTCAGTCAATAAAAAAACCGGCAAGGGAAACCTGCCGGTTTTTTGCTTTTAAACGCCACCTGTTCGGCAGCGTTCGTTAATGCGGATTACTTATTTAGGATCGTGCGCGGTGTCGTCTTCGCGGCAGTCGCCTTCGGCACAGTGTCCGTACAGATAGAGACTGTGGTTAGTCAGGCGGATACCGTGGCGTGTGGCAATTTCACGCTGGCGCGATTCAATAGAATCATCGCTGAACTCGATTACTTTGCCGCAATCGAGGCAGATAAGGTGATCGTGGTGATGCTGCTGGGTCAGCTCGAAAACGGACTTGCCGCCTTCAAAATTATGGCGGGTCACGATCCCGGCATCGTCAAATTGGTTCAGCACGCGGTAGACCGTCGCCAGGCCTATTTCTTCGCCCATGTCGATCAGACGTTTATATAAGTCTTCCGCGCTGACGTGATGATTTACCGGCTCTTGCAGCACTTCGAGGATTTTCAATCGCGGAAGCGTGACTTTCAAGCCGGCCTTCTTTAATGCGGTATTGTTGTCAGTCATGCGGAAAGTGTCCTGTTGCTTAACGATTCGCTCAAACTGCAGTGAGCGTAAAGAGTAATGCGTCTCATTATAGAACTGCTGCTTCTAAATGGGAACCGCAAGTATGGTGCAAAATGAGGCTGAAAAATCGTGGCGGCGTCGCCATTTACAGTAATTATCAGCCAAGCTGTCAGGAAGACATTGTACAGGGATGTACAAGAAAGTTACAAACTTGTAGCAATTATTTTCATTGCTACAAGCTATCAAGATGGCGCAAACGCTGCATTTGCGCCAGGCAAATCAGGCGTTAATAATATCGGCCAGATTCAGTTCTTCAGAAATCTGTTTGACCCACTTCTCAACGCGCTCGGCGGTCAGTTCCGGCTGGCGGTCTTCGTCGATGGCCAGACCGACAAAGTTGTCGTCGTCTGCCAGGCCTTTTGACGCTTCAAAGTGGTAGCCCGCGGTCGGCCAGTGGCCTACGATAGCGGCGCCGCGCGGTTCGATGATATCGCGAATGGTACCCAGCGCATCACAGAAGTATTCCGCGTAGTCTTCCTGGTCACCACAGCCGAACAGCGCAACCAGCTTACCGTTGAAATCGACTTCTTCGAGAGTCGGGAAGAAATCGTCCCAGTCGCACTGCGCTTCGCCGTAGTACCAGGTTGGGATGCCGAGCAACAGAATGTCGAAACCTTCGAGATCTTCTTTGCTGCTTTTAGCAATGTCATGCACCTCAGCAACGTCTTTACCGAGCTGTTTTTGAATCATTTTTGCGATATTTTCGGTGTTACCGGTGTCGCTGCCGAAAAAAATGCCTACGATTGCCATGAGTAAAATAACCTCTTGAAACTTAATAGTATGCTGGCCGTTCAATGCCCACGTATAGGGCAATCATAGCAGAACAGCTCCACCAGCGGAAACAGCTATCACGCCGGGGTGCACAGTCTGCAACATGGTTTTGCTCACCCTTTTGAGATTTCAGATGACGGGCAGGGCAGCAGAAAGAGCTATCCCAGCTTTTTAAGCTGCTCGAGCAACATCTCTTCGATCAGTTCGCTACGACTGATGCTGCGGGCGTCGGCAAGCTGGTTGAGGGCGTCGACCGCATCATTGTTCAGTTTTAGCTCAACTCGCTTCAAACCACGCACTTTGTCGCGCTTAAGCTGATTGCGTTTATTAATACGCAGCTGCTCATCGCGCGAGAGCGGATTGGTTTTAGGCCGCCCGGGGCGACGCTCGTCCGCGAACAGATCTAATGTAGTACGGTCCGTTTGTTCTTTTGCCATGATTAGGATACTGACAGGAAATTCTGGCTGCAGGGGCAGGGTGCCGGTGCAATTAAGCGCGCCATCATACATCAGCGCGCCATTCCCGCCAACGCGTTAGCGACTTCTGCTGGCCGGTCGTTCTGTTTTTAATCAGTTTTTCGGTTCCGCGTCGATAAATCGGTGAATTGCGCGTAAAACTGCCTCCGGTTTTTCAGCGTGAACCCAGTGGCCCGCGCCAGCGATGACGTGCGCACGAGCCTGCGGGAACTGACTTAAAAGCGCCTCGCGGTGGCTTTCATCAACATACGGCGAGTTCCCGCCGCGGATGAATAAGGCGGGATGCTGCCAGGCGGGAACGGGTTGCCAGCCAACGATACTTTCGTATTGCTGCCAAAGCACCGGCACGTTGAACTTCCACTCGCCGTCGGCAAAAGACTTCAGCAGAAACTGAATGACGCCTTCTTCTTCTACGTGTTCGCGCATGATCTGCGCCGCCTGCTGGCGAGTCTCAACGCCTGCTTCAGTGACCGCACGAATCGCCGCAAAAATCTCGTCGTGACGGCGAACCTGATAGTTAACCGGCGCGATATCAATCATCACCAGTTTATCGATGCGCTGGGGGGCAAGAGCCGTCAGCGCCATCACCACTTTGCCGCCCATAGAGTGACCGATAAACGTGGCTTTCTCGATACCATAATCATCAAGCGTGTCCAGAACGTCGCCGGCCATTGCGGCATAGCTCATATCGTCGCTGCGCGGAGACAGCCCGTGGTTACGCAGATCTATTTGCAGCAAAGTATGATCTTTACCCAGATCCCGCGCCAGCACGCCGAGATTATCCAGGCTGCCAAACAGGCCATGGATCAGTACGATAGGGGAATTGCTATTCGATTGTTGCGCAGTTTGCAGGCGAGCATTTAATTTCATGGCAAAGTTCTTTATTTTGGTTCGTTTGGTTAGGGTATCATGTTGGCATTCCTGCGGGCGTGCGGCAAATATTCAGTTTACTCTGACTTTGAGTCGCCCCTCCTGTTCGCTGTTGGGATTTGACCCTATACTCCCAACGACTTGTATTCAGAAAAGATATCGTACTGGATTAAGATGAAAACAATCGAAGTTGATGACGAGCTTTACCGCTACATTGCCAGTCAGACTAAGCACATTGGCGAGAGCGCGTCAGACATTTTACGGCGTATGCTTAAATTTACCGCCGGGCAAACACCAGCAGCCACTCCTGCACCCGCTGCGCCTGAGCGCTCTGCGGCTCCCGTTGTTGAAGAGAAGCCTGCGAACACCGCTCGTAATCGCGTGCGCGCCGTTCGTGAACTGCTGCTTTCGGATGAATATGCTGCTCAGAATAAAGCCGTAAACCGCTTTATGATGGTGCTGTCCACGCTGTATCAGCTGGACGCGAAAACCTTCGGCGAAGCGACTGAATCCCTGCATGGCCGCACTCGCGTCTATTTTGCCGGTGATGAGCAAACGCTGCTGGCAAACGGCAATCAAACCAAGCCTAAACATGTTCCGGGCACCCCATACTGGGTGATCACCAATACGAATACTGGTCGTAAATGCAGCATGGTTGAACACATCATGCAGTCAATGCAGTTCCCTGCGGAGCTGATTGAAAAGGTTTGCGGCACTATTTAAAAACCTGGCGTCAGTAAGGAAGAGCCAATGGCTAACCACGATCGTGCGGGCCAGCCTGCACAACAGAGCGATTTGATTAACGTAGCCCAGCTTACGGCGCAGTATTACGTGCTTAAGCCTGTGGTGGGTAATAGTGAACACGCGGTGAAATTCGGGACTTCCGGCCACCGCGGCAGTGCGGCGCGTCATAGCTTTAACGAACCTCATATTCTGGCGATTGCGCAAGCTATTGCTGAAGAGCGTGCGAAGAATGGGATCACCGGTCCGTGCTATGTGGGCAAAGATACCCACGCGCTGTCCGAACCTGCGTTTATCTCCGTGCTGGAAGTGCTGGCTGCCAACGGCGTGGACGTCATTGTGCAGCAGGATAACGGCTACACCCCAACGCCGGCGGTTTCTAACGCCATTCTGGTGCACAACCAAAAGGGCGGCGCTCAGGCGGACGGGATTGTTATCACGCCATCCCATAACCCGCCGGACGACGGGGGTATTAAGTACAACCCGCCAAACGGTGGCCCGGCGGATACCAACGTCACCAAAGTGGTCGAAGATCGCGCTAACGCGCTGCTGGCCGATGGTCTGAAAGGCGTTAAGCGTATCTCGCTGGATAAAGCCTGGGAAAGCGGCCACGTTCAGGAGCAGGATCTGGTGCAGCCTTTCATCGAAGGGCTGGTGGATATCGTCGATATGGCCGCGATTCAAAAGGCAGGCCTGAAGCTGGGCGTTGACCCACTCGGCGGCTCCGGTATCGAATACTGGCACCGTATCGCGAAGCACTACAACCTGGACTTGACCATCGTTAACGATCAGGTCGATCAGACTTTCCGCTTTATGCACCTCGATAAAGACGGCGCAATCCGTATGGACTGCTCCTCCGAATGTGCAATGGCTGGCCTGCTGGCGCTGCGCGACAAATTCGATCTGGCGTTTGCAAACGATCCGGATTACGACCGCCACGGCATCGTTACGCCTGCCGGCCTGATGAACCCGAACCATTATCTGGCCGTTGCCATTAACTATCTGTTCCAGCACCGTCCACAGTGGGGCAAAGATGTGGCCGTCGGTAAAACCCTGGTCTCCTCCGCGATGATTGACCGGGTGGTAGAAGACCTGGGCCGCAAGCTGGTGGAAGTCCCGGTTGGCTTTAAGTGGTTTGTTGACGGCCTGTTCGACGGCAGCTTCGGCTTCGGCGGCGAAGAGAGCGCCGGGGCATCGTTCCTGCGCTTCAACGGCACACCGTGGTCGACCGATAAAGACGGCATCATCATGTGCCTGCTGGCGGCAGAAATCACCGCCGTAACGGGCAAAAACCCGCAGCAGCATTACGACGAGCTGGCGGCACGCTTTGGCGCACCAAGCTACAACCGTATTCAGGCTCCGGCCACCTCCGCACAGAAAGCCGCGCTGTCTAAGCTGTCGCCAGAAATGGTCAGTGCAGACACGCTGGCAGGTGACCCGATCACCGCCCGCCTGACGACAGCACCGGGCAACGGCGCTTCAATCGGTGGCCTGAAGGTGATGACCGAGAACGGCTGGTTTGCCGCTCGTCCGTCCGGCACCGAAGACGCCTACAAAATTTACTGCGAAAGCTTCCTGGGCGCAGAGCACCGCGAGCAGATTGAGAAAGAAGCGGTAGAGATTGTCAGCGAAGTGCTGAAGAACGCGAAGTAAAACAAAAGAAGGCTCCCTCGGGAGCCTTTCTCTTTTAGCCTAAAGCCACCATCAGCGCGCCGCAGGTGATAAGCGCCACGCCTATCCCGGCAATCAGCGACACCTTCTCGCCAAATAGAATGACCGCCAGAATCACGGCGAACACCACACTCAACTTATCGATAGGTGCGACCTTCGAGACTTCACCGCTTTTTATCGCCATAAAGTAGAACAGCCACGAAAGGGCACCGGCCACGCCGCTCAGCAGAATAAACAGCAGCGCTTTTTTATCGGCAAACACGGTGCTGATGAGGTTCAGTTTTCCCTGAACCACAACCACCCCAACTAAAAATAACGCCATGACCACGGCACGAACGGCCGTGGCGGTATTGGCATCCAGATGCTGCAAACCAACCTTGCCAAAAATAGCGACCAGCGCTGCCGTGGCGGCAGACAACAGGGCGTAGACTAACCATGCGCTCATAAAAGACTCCTCCTGAACCGACAAGAGGTTACTCTTTCACAGCATAAAACGGTAGCCGATCCCGGTTTCGGTTAGCAGGTGGCGAGGGCGGGCAGGGTCGCTTTCCAGCTTCTGGCGCAGGTGGCCCATATAAATGCGCAGATAGTGGCTGTGCTCCACGGCATTCGGGCCCCAAACCTGATTCAGGAGCTGGCGCTGTGTCAGGACTTTGCCGTGGTTATTCAGCAGGGTGGCCAGCAGGCGGAACTCAATGGGCGTGAGGTGAATTTCCTCTTCGCCGCGGGTAATGCGGCGGGAGGCGAGGTCGACCCGGATTTCGGAAAACTGATAAACCGAATCGGGCTGAACGGTGCTGGCGTGTCGGCGTAGGGCAACGCGAAGCCTGGCCTGCAGTTCGCCAATGCCAAACGGCTTGCTAAGAAAATCGTCCGCACCGGCATCCAGCGCGGCAATCTTTGCTTGTTCGTCGCTTCGGGCTGACAGCACGATGATTGGCGTTTGGCTCCACTGGCGGAAGTCACGAATAAAATCGATACCGTCGCCGTCCGGCAGGCCGAGATCCAGAATCACCAGATCCGGCTTGCGGGTGGCGGCTTCAATCAGGCCGCGCTGCAGTGTTTCGGCATCAAACACGCGTAACGACTCATCTTCCAGCGCGGTGCGCAGAAAGCGGCGGATCTCTTTTTCATCCTCAATTATCAGAACCGTTGTCACAGCGCCTCAATCATTTCAGGGAGTTCGGGGGGAGGCGATAAAGGTAGCACAACGTGGAAGCTGGCACCGCCTTCCGGGCGGTTAAGCGCATAAATTGTGCCGCCGTGGACTTCAACAATCGCCCGGCAGATGGCCAGCCCAAGCCCAACGCCAGGAATAGCTGACTCTTTGTTACCTCGGGCAAATTTATCAAAAATCAGCAGCTCTTTACCAGCGGGAACCCCCGGGCCGCTGTCCCAAACTTCCAGGTCCAGCCTGTCCGCCGTGGCGCTGGCCTTAATGCCAATGTCGGCTTTATACCCGGCATATTTCACCGCGTTTTCCAGCAGGTTGATCAGCACGCGCTCAAGCAGCGGGCCGTCGACTTCAATGAGCATCAGCGGGTCGGGCAGATTGAGGGCGATATGGCGACCGCCGAGGCCCGGCTCAAGCATCTTCAGCGCGCTGCCAACCACTTCTTCCAGCGTCAGCCACTCTTTGCGAAGGTTAAAGCCGCCCGACTGAATACGGGCCATATCCAGCAGGTTATTCACCAGCCGGGTAGTATTTAGCACGTGCTGGCGGATCTCGTTGGCCTGCGGGGCATGTTTTGAGCCTTCGCTGGCGAGATCCAGCGTCAGGATTTCTGCCTGGCCGAACAGGACGGTGAGAGGCGTACGCAGGTCGTGCGAAAGCGCCGCCAGCAGCGAGTTACGAATTTGCTCGCGCTCGCTGGAAAGTCTCGCCTGTTCTTCGCTGGCCGTGAGCAGCAGTCTGTCGAGCGCGGTGGCGACCAGCAGGGTAAAGGTTTCCAGCAGGCGCTGCTGTTCGGGGATCATCAGCTGGCGCAGATTCTCCGGCTCAACGACCAGCAGGCCCAGCGTTCTTTCCGTGGTGCTGAGCGGCAGGATGCGGTAGGGCACACCGGGCAGAGTGTCCGTCCCCGCTCCGGCAGGCTGTCCTTTATCAAAACTCCAGCGGGCAATGGCCTCATCCCACTGAGCGGGTTCGCCTTCGGCAGCAATGCGGCTGAGCTTCCCGTGTTCATCCGGGAGCAGCAGCAGGCTGCGGGCCTGGAAAGTATTATTGATGAACTGCACGCTGGTGGCGGCGACGTCCTGCGGCGTGCGGTCATCGGCCAGCGCTTTAGACATCTCATACAGGTGACGGGTGCGCTGCTCACGATAGCGAGCGATGCGCGCCTGATAGCGCACGCCAGCGGTCAGATTACCGATCACCAACCCCACGGTGAGCATCACGCCGAAGGTTAGTAGATACTGAACATCCGACACGGCGAGCGTGCCTCGCGGCGCAATAAAGAACAGGTCAAAACTGATAACGTTAACTATCGTCGCCAGTACCGACGGCCAGCGGCCATAAAACAGCGCCACGATAACCACGCCCAGCAGGTAGATCATTACCAGGTTGGCGGCATCAAAGGCGACCAGCCACTGATTGGCGATAAACGTGATGAACGCGCAAAGCACCACCGCCACGGCACAGCCACGTAGCTGAATACGCCATTTCTCGCTTAGCGTTCTGGTGTCCGGTGCCCTGGCCGGGGAGGGGAGCGGCTTTTCATCCAGCGCGACAATCACCAGGTCGAGGTCCGGCGCGCGTTTGGCTAACCGGTCGGCAAAAGAAGTGCGATGCCACCAGCGGCGCGTAGTGTGGCGGCCAATAATAATTTTGCCGAGGTTATGCTCTCGGGCGTAGCGCAGCACCGCTTTTTCTTCATTAGGATCGGCAAGCGTGGCGGTTTCAGCGCCCAGCTCCTGAGCTAACCGCAAGGCGCTTAGTATGGTTCGGCGCTGGTGCTCCGGCAGGCGGTGAAGCTGTGGTGTTTCAACGTAGACAGCGTGCCAGACGCTACCTAGCTTGGCGGCGAGGCGCGCGGCGGTGCGCACCAGCTTTTCGTTACCGTCGCTGTGGCCGATGCACAGCAAGATAGCATCGCGCGTGTGCCAGACTTTCTCCTGTCCCTGATTATCCCGCCAGGCTCGCATCTGATCGTCAACGCGGTCTGCGGTACGTCGCAACGCCAGCTCGCGCAGGGCAATCAGGTTGCCTTTGCGGAAGAAGTGTTCAATGGCACGTTCGGCCTGACCGGAGATATAAACTTTACCTTCGTGCAGGCGCTGGCGTAGATCGTCCGGCGGCAGGTCAACCAGCACGACTTCGTCGGCAGCGTCAAAAATAGGATCGGGGACGGTTTCGCGGACCTGAATGCCCGTCACGCCGCCAACAACGTCATTCAGGCTTTCCAGATGCTGGACGTTGACTGAGGTCAGGACGTCGATGCCGGCTTCGAGCAGCTCTTCAACGTCCTGCCAGCGTTTGGGGTGACGTGAACCCGGCGCGTTGCTGTGCGCCAGTTCGTCCATCAAAATCAGTGCGGGGTTGCGGGCGAGGGCGGCGTCCAGGTCAAACTCCTGAACCAGACGCCCCCGGTGATGGATACGACGAGGGGGCTGAATCGTCAGCCCCTTCAAAAGGTCGGCGGTTTCCCGGCGACCGTGAGTTTCCACCACGCCCACCAGGACATCGAGGCCCTGCGCCCGCAGGCGCTGCGCCTCCTGAAGCATCGCGTAGGTTTTCCCGACGCCCGCACAGGCGCCGAAGAAGATTTTCAGTTTCCCACGCGGCTGGCGGCTGACTTTCTCCAGCAGCTTGTCGGGGTTGGGGCGCAGCGGCTCCTCGGTCATAACGCGTCCTTTTTATTTCGCCTGTAAACTATCCAGCGCCAGGTTGAGCTTAACAATATTCACGACCGGCATGCCGATAAAGTTCACCAGCGGCGTGGTGGTGTTTTCAGCCACCAGGCGGGCGACTTGTTCAACCGGAAGATTTCTGGCCTGAGCCACTCGAGGGATCTGCCATGCTGTAGCTTCCGGCGAAAGCTGTCCGTCAAGGCCGCTGGCCGACGTGGTGACCAGGTCAACGGGCACTGCCGGATTAGCCTGCGGGTTAGCCGCACGCAGTGCGCTAATGCGAGCTTTAACCTCTTTGTCCAGTTCCGGGTTACTTGCCGCAAGGTTACTGCCGCCGGATGCCATTGGATTATAGGGGCTATCTGAGGTAGCAGAAGGGCGGCCCCGGAAATATTTTGCGTTAGTAAAGTCCTGGCCGATGAGTGCTGAACCGCGAACTTTACCGCTTTCAACGATTAATGAGCCGTTGGCCTGTGCCGGGAACCACCACTGGCCCAGCAGCGTGGCGATGAGGGGGTAAACCCCCCCGGTAATCAGCGTTAAAATAATCAGCAGTAATAAAGTGGGGCGTAACGTAGCCATGTTCTTTTCCTCTTAGACCAGACCCAGAACGGTCAGGATCACATCAATCACTTTGATACCAATAAACGGCACGATGATACCGCCCAGGCCATAGATCCACAGGTTGCGGCGCAGCATCGCCGCAGCGCTCAGCGGCTTGTAGCTAATGCCTTTTAACGCCAGCGGGATCAGGCAGATGATGATCAGCGCGTTAAAAATGACCGCACTCAGAATGGCCGAAGCAGGGGAGTGCAGGTGCATCACGTTCAGCGCGTTGAGCTGCGGATAAGTCACCGCAAACGCCGCCGGAATAATGGCGAAGTATTTCGCCACGTCGTTGGCGATACTGAAGGTGGTCAGCGACCCGCGCGTCATCAGCATTTGCTTCCCGATGTGGACCACTTCAATCAGCTTGGTTGGGTTAGAGTCCAGGTCAACCATGTTGCCGGCTTCTTTCGCCGCCTGAGTCCCGGAGTTCATTGCCACCGCTACGTCTGCCTGCGCCAGTGCCGGGGCATCGTTGGTACCGTCGCCGGTCATGGCGACCAGTCGGCCTTCTGCCTGATACTGACGGATCAGCGCCAGTTTGGCTTCCGGCGTGGCTTCTGAAAGGAAGTCGTCGACGCCGGCTTCGGCGGCAATAGCGGCGGCGGTCAGGCGGTTATCCCCGGTGATCATCACCGTTTTGATGCCCATCTGGCGCAGCTGCGCGAAACGCTCTTTAATCCCGCCTTTAACAATGTCTTTCAGTGCAATCACGCCCAGAACGTTGGCGCCTTCGGCCACCACCAGCGGCGTACCGCCCTGACGCGCAACGCCTTCAACCAGCGTGTCCACCTGCGCCGGGAAGTGACCATTGTTTACCTCTACATGGCGGCGAATGGCATCCACGGAGCCTTTACGGATCATGCGGTCCTGGATGTTAATGCCGCTCATGCGGGTTTGCGCGGTAAACGGTACGAACGTTGCCTGCAGGTTTTGCACGTCGCGTTCGCGCAGGTTAAAGCGCTGTTTTGCCAGTACCACGATGCTGCGACCTTCCGGCGTTTCATCCGCCAGCGAGGCCAACTGTGCCGCATCGGCTAACTCTTTTTCATCCACGCCCGGAGCCGGCAGGAAGGCAGAAGCCTGGCGGTTGCCGAGCGTAATGGTGCCGGTTTTATCCAGCAGCAGGACGTCGATATCCCCGGCGGCCTCTACTGCACGACCGCTGGTGGCAATAACGTTCGCACCCAGCATACGACTCATCCCGGCCACACCGATGGCGGAGAGCAGGCCGCCGATGGTGGTTGGGATCAGGCAGACCAGCAGGGCAACCAGCACGGTCACGCTTGCCGCCTGGCCACCGTAGGCGGAGAACGGCCACAGGGTCGCAGTCGCCAGCAGCAGCACGATAGTCAGCGCCACCAGCAGAATGGTCAGGGCGATTTCGTTCGGCGTTTTACGACGCTGAGCGCTTTCAACCATGGCAATCATGCGGTCGAGGAAGGTTTCCCCCGGGTTAACGCTGCACTGAATAACTAGCCAGTCGGACAGTATGCGTGTCCCGCCGGTGACCGAGGCGAAGTCGCCGCCGGACTCGCGGATAACCGGTGCTGATTCCCCGGTGATGGCGCTTTCATCTACGGATGCGCCGCCCTCAAGCACTTCACCGTCGCAGGGGATGATGTCCCCGGCTTCGACCAGCACGACGTCACCTTTACGCAGGTCAGCCGCCGGAACATGATCAACCTGTGCATCGTGCTGTGGGCTGCGCAGCTTGCGCGCCCAGCTGGTTTTCTTCACCCCTTTCAGACTGTTCGCCTGGGCCTTGCTGCGGCCTTCTGCCAACGCTTCCGCAAAGTTAGCGAACAGCACGGTAAACCACAGCCACAGGCTAATGGCGAGCGTAAAGAGCGCATCACCCTGCTGCAGCCCGGTGAACATGGCTATCCCGAGCAGGGTAGTGATGATGCTCCCGACCCAGACGATAAACATTACCGGGTTGCGCCACTGCACCTGAGGTGCGAGCTTTTTAAAAGAATCAATTAGCGCCTGACGGATCAGACCAGGTTCAAACAGCGCCTGTTGCTTGCGACTCATGGAAGCCTCGTAATCAGAAATTAACCAGAGAAAGGTGTTCCGCAACCGGGCCTAAAGCGAGGGCGGGGATAAAGGTCAGGGCGCCAACCAGCAGCACTGTCCCAATCAGTAAACCGATAAACAGCGGGCCGTGCGTTGGCAGCGTACCGATGCTGACGGCCTGTGATTTTTTCGCGGCCAGTGAACCGGCGATCGCCATCACGGGAATAATCACCGCGAAACGACCAAACCACATGCACGCCGCCAGCAGCACGTTCCAGAACGGCGTATTGGTGCTCAGGCCCGCGAAGGCGCTACCGTTGTTGTTAGCCGCAGAAGAAACCGCATACAGCACTTCGCTGAACCCGTGAATGCCTGGGTTAGCTATCCCGCTGCGGCCAGCGTCGGTCATCAACGCCAGCGCCGTGCCGATCAGCACCAGTGCAGGCGTGATGAGAATGGCCAGCGAGGTCATCTTCATTTCCGGCACGTCGATTTTTTTGCCCAGATATTCTGGCGTACGGCCAATCATCAGCCCGGCGATAAATACCGCCAGCAGCACGAACAGCAGCATGCCGTAGAGACCTGCGCCGACGCCGCCAAATACCACTTCGCCAATCTGCATCAGCCACATTGGCACCATACCGCCCAGCGCAGTAAAGGAGTCATGCATTGCGTTAACCGCACCGCAGGACGCGGCGGTAGTGATAACCGCGAACAGGCTGCTGTTAAGAATGCCAAAGCGGCTCTCTTTACCTTCCATATTGATGTTGCTGTTAGCGCCTAGCTGAGTGAAGTGTGGGTTGCCCTGCAGCTCAGCCCACATCACCACCACCACGCAAACCACGAAGATTATCGTCATCGCCCACAGCAGAGCGCGTCCCTGGCGGCGGTCACCTACTGCTTCACCGAAAGCGAAGCAAAGGGCTGTCGGGATCAGGAAGATAGACACCATCTGAACGAAGTTGGTCAGCGCGGTTGGGTTCTCAAACGGGTGAGAGGAGTTAGCGTTAAAGAATCCACCGCCGTTGGTGCCCAGCATTTTAATGGCTTCCTGAGAGGCGACTGGCCCCATCGGCAGCACATGTTGAACGCCTTCAATCGTGGTGTAAGGTTGGTAGGCCGCAAAGTTTTGCAGTGAACCCTGGCTAATGAAGAACAACGCCATTAGCAGTGCAATAGGCAGCAGGATGTAGAGGGTCACGCGGGTTAAATCGACCCATGCGTTACCCAACGTGCTGGCTGAATGGCGAGAGAAGCCGCGGATCAGCGCGAACACCACCGCGATACCGGTTGCGGCCGAAACAAAGTTTTGCACCGTCAGGCCAACCATCTGGCTGAAGTAGCTAAGCGTGGTCTCCCCGCCATAGGACTGCCAGTCAGTATTGGAAACGAAGCTTACCGCCGTGTTGAGCGCCAAATGCCACGAGAGTCCGGGCAGCTGCTGAGGGTTGAGGGGCAGGCTGCCCTGGAACATCAGGATCGCGAAAAGAAACAGCAGCCCGAAAACGTTAAATGCCAGAATCGCCATCAGGTAGCGCTTCCAGCCCATCTCTTCGCCTTTACTGCCAATCAGCGACCACAGAAGCGGTTCTATGCGGCCGACCACAGGCAGAGGTTCACCTTCGATCAGGCGGGCAAGCACCGCTCCCAGCGGTTTCGCAAGGGCGAAGAGCACCAGCAGGAAGCTGGCGATCAGTAAAAATCCGGACGCAGCCATTAAAACGCCTCCGCTTTAATCAGGGCATAAACCAGGTAACCCAACAGCAAGAAGACCAGCACGATGCCGGTTATGACGCCTGCACTCACAATCCACCTCCAACGGTGCGTTAAGCATTTCGCGGCAGAATAGGATTTCGGGTGAAAAGATGTCGTAAAAGTCCGGGGGCGGGGTGTAAAAAAAGTATAAAAATGGCAAAAGCCATTAGTTAACTAATGATTAGTATTTATTTAACCATTTTGTAACTTAATTACAGGAAGGAAGATAAGCCGCGCACAAAAAAGTGCAATTATCTGGTCGGAGGAGTAGTAAACTTTCAAACAATGAGATAGTATTTTGACCAGATAACAAGTTTCGATTTTCCGACATGCGGTGTCGGTCACACATTATGAGGAGAAGCCTATGTCTTTATACAAAGAATACCCTGCGCATCAGGTCATCCTGCGTCGCACTTTCGCCGTAGCTGCCGGCGTGCTTGCCCTGCCGGTGATGCTGTTCTGGAAAGATCGCGCACGCTTTTACAGTTATCTGCATCGCGTGTGGTCCAAAACCAGCGACAAGCCGGTATGGATGGCGCAATCAGAAGCTGGCGCCTTCGATTTTTACTAAAAGCTGAATCGATTTGACGAAAGCTACCTTCGGGTAGCTTTTTTGTTGCCCGCGTCTTGCTACACTTAGTTAACAACTGAGGAGCAGACAATGAACGACACTATTCCGATTGGTATCAGCGCCTGCCTGCTGGGGGAGAATGTCCGCTTTGACGGCGGGCATAAGAAGCTGGCCTTTGCCGTTAACGAGCTGGCGCCCTGGGTGCGGTTTGAACCGGTTTGCCCCGAAATGGCCATTGGTTTGCCGACGCCTCGGCCCGCGCTCAGGCTGGTGAAGCTGAACGACGGCGAGCTTGCCCTGCGTTTAAGTAACCAAAGCGAAGGCGACTTTACCGCCGCGATGCAGGCGTTTTCCTCGCGCCATGTCAGCGGGCTAGAGCATCTTTGTGGCTACATTGTTTGCGCGAAGTCGCCAAGCTGCGGGATGGAACGAGTCCGGGTCTATGACGAAGAGAGTAACAATAACCGTAAAAGCGGCACCGGCGTGTTTACCACTGAGCTTCAGCGTCAGTTCCCGTGGCTGCCAGTTGAAGAAGATGGGCGCCTATGCGATCCGGCTATTCGCGAGAATTTCGTCGAGCGCATTTACACGCTGTTTGAGCTGAACCAGCTGCGCAAAAGTGGATTAACACGAGGCAAACTCATCGCCTTCCACAGCCGCTATAAACTTCTGCTGCTGGCTCATTCTCAGCCTGAATACCGCGAGCTGGGGCGCTTTGTGGCGTCCATTGAGGATTGGGATTCGCTGGAGGCTTTCTTCGTTGAATATCGCCAGCGCCTGATGGCCTTAATGCAGCATCAGGCCACGCGCCGCAACCACACCAACGTTTTAATGCATGTGCAGGGTTATTTCCGCCGACAGTTGAATGCACGCCAGCGACAGGAACTGTCTGAACTCATTGCCCGCTACCGCCAGGGCACGCAGCCTTTACTCGCGCCGATCACTCTGCTGAAACACTATATGGCAGAATACCCGGACCGCTATCTCGAACAACAACGCTACTTTGAACCGTATCCCGAAGCGCTACGCCTGCGGTACGGCAACTAAATCAGGGAGAGTTATGACCACCCATCTGGTCTGGTTTCGCAACGATCTTCGTGTTCACGATAACTACGCCTTACACGCCGCCTGCCGCAACCCCGATGCAAAAGTCATCGGGGTATTTGTTGTTACGCCCGAGCAGTGGCGTCAGCATGTGATGGCCCCAAAGCAGGCTGAATTTATTTTTGAGCATGTTCAGGCATTGGGCCATGCGCTTGCCGGGCGGGGGATTGAACTTCATATCAGGCAGGTCGCGGATTTCGCCGCCTCGATGGAGTGCATAAAAGCGTTTTGCACTGAGCAAAACGTTGATGCGCTTTTTTACAACTACCAGTATGAAGTCAACGAGCGCGCCCGGGACGCCGCGGTGGAAAAAGCGCTTGATGTTGACGTGACCGTGCAAGGTTTTGATGACAGCCTGCTGCTGGCGCCGGGCAGCGTTACGACCGGTAACCACGAGATGTATAAAGTGTTTACTCCTTTCAGCAAGGCGTTTATTCGGCGTTTGCAGGAAGGGCTACCGGAGTGCGTGCCTGCGCCCAAAACTCGGGGAGAGGTTCACTTCAACGAACAGTTTGCGTTCGATGTGCCACGTGAAAAATTTGACCACGAGATTTTCCCTGTAGGTGAGCAGGAGGCGATCGGTATGCTACGTAAGTTTTGCCGACAGCCGGCAGCCGACTACCCGGAGCAGCGAGATTTCCCTGCCATTGAAGGGACTAGCCGACTGTCGCCTTATCTGGCAACCGGCGTTTTGTCTCCACGCCAGTGCCTGCATCGCCTGTTAAAAGAGCAGCCTAAAGCGCTGGAAGGTGAAGCCGGCGCGACCTGGCTCAACGAACTTATCTGGCGCGAATTTTACCGCCACCTGATGGTCGCTTACCCGAAACTTAGCCGTCATCGTCCGTTTATCGCCTGGACCGATAAGGTTCGCTGGAGCGGGGATGATGCGCGGCTTGAAGCCTGGCAGCAGGGGAAAACCGGCTACCCGATTGTCGATGCGGCGATGCGCCAGCTGAACCAAACGGGCTGGATGCATAACCGCTTACGCATGGTTGTGGCGAGTTTCCTGGTAAAGGATTTGCTGATCGACTGGCGGCAGGGTGAGCGCTACTTTATGTCCCAACTGATTGACGGCGACCTGGCGGCTAACAACGGCGGCTGGCAGTGGGCCGCTTCCACCGGTACCGATGCCGCGCCCTATTTTCGTATTTTTAACCCGACAACCCAAGGCGAGCGCTTCGACACGGACGGCGACTTTATCCGCCACTGGCTGCCGGAGCTGAAAGCGGTTCCCGGCAAGCAAATCCATTCCCCATGGGCCTGGGCTGATAAACAAAAGCAAACGCTGGACTACCCGCGTCCGATTGTTGACCATAAGCAGGCCCGACTGAATACGCTTGCCGCTTATGAAGCAGCAAGAAAATAACCGAAGAGAATAATGATGAAAAACAGTGAACTGGAACGCCTGATTAATGACAAGCTGAACAGCGCGGCAATCAGTGATTACGCCCCGAATGGCCTGCAGGTTGAGGGCCGGGCAGAGATCCGCAAGATTGTTACCGGCGTCACCGCCAGTCAGGCGATGCTGGACGAGGCCGTGCGTCAGCAGGCCGATGCGGTGATCGTCCACCATGGCTATTTCTGGAAAAACGAATCACCGGTCATTCGCGGCATGAAGCGTAATCGCCTTAAGACGCTGCTGGCGAACGATATCAATCTTTACGGCTGGCATTTACCCCTCGATGCCCATCCGCAGTTGGGCAATAACGCCCAGTTGGGTGCGCTGCTGGGCATTGAAACAAAAGGGGAAGTTGAGCCTCTGGTGCCGTGGGGTGAATTCCCGACGCCGCTTTCCGGCGTTGAGCTTGCCTCCTGGATTGAAATGCGCTTAGGCCGCACGCCGCTGTGGTGCGGCGATACCGGCCCGGATCAGATCCGCCGCGTGGCGTGGTGTACCGGCGGCGGGCAGGGCTTTATCGATAGCGCGGCACGTTTTGGCGTGGATGCGTTTATTACCGGCGAGGTTTCCGAGCAGACGATTCATTCGGCCCGCGAGCAGGGGCTGCACTTCTACGCTGCTGGCCATCATGCCACTGAACGCGGCGGTATCCAGGCGCTGAGCGACTGGCTAAACAGCGAAACCGATCTCGACGTTATTTTTATCGATATCCCAAACCCAGCCTGATTCTGGAGGGCCTGTGCAACGAGCTCGCTGTTATTTACTCGGTGAAAAAGCGGTGGTTCTGGAACTGGAGCCTCCCGTCATGCTCGCCAGCCAGCAGCGTATTTGGGGGCTGTTGGATCGCCTGAATGCCTCTGATGAGGTGAAAGAGGCCATTCCGGGCATGAATAACATCACCGTTGTGCTGAAAGATCCTCAGCGGCTGGCGCTGGATGGCATTGAATGGCTCCAGCGCTGGTGGGAAGAAAGTGAGGCGGTAATACCCACGCCTCGCCGGATTGAGATCCCGGTAGTTTATGGCGGTGAAGCCGGGCCCGATCTTGACGCAGTAGCTCGCCAGAACGATCTCACTCCCGCTCAGGTGGTCGCCCTGCATTCCAGTGCTGAATACATTGTCTATTTCCTCGGCTTCCAGCCCGGGTTTGCCTATCTGGGCGGGTTACCAGACATCCTGGCGACGCCCCGGCGCGCCGAACCACGGCTACAGGTTGCCGCCGGCTCCGTGGGCATCGGCGGTAGCCAAACCGGCATTTATCCGCTGGCGACGCCGGGCGGCTGGCAAATTATCGGCCGCACTCCGCTCAGCTTGTTTAACCCTGGCAAATCATCACCCACTTTATTATTGCCCGGAGACAGCGTGCGTTTTGTGCCGCAGAAGGAAGGCATATGCTGAAAATTATTCGCGCCGGTCTACAGACCAGCGTGCAGGATACCGGTCGTGAAGGGCTTCGCCAGCTCGGCGTTAGCCGCTGCGGTGCGCTGGATACACCGGCTATCTCAGCGGCCAATTTATTGGTGGGGAATAGGCCAGACACGCCGGCGCTGGAAATCACACTTGGACAGTGTGTTGTAGAGTTTGGGCGCAGCGGCTGGTTTGCACTGACTGGCGCAGGTTGTCATGCGGATCTGGATGGCAAAGTCGTGTGGACAGGCTGGCGGCTGCCGGTTAAAAAAGGGCAAAGGTTAACGTTAAAAAAACCGACGCACGGAATGCGTAGCTACCTTGCCGTTGACGGTGGCTTAGATGTCCCAGAGGTAATGGGCTCTTACAGCACTGACCTTAAAGCTGGTATTGGCGGCCATGACGGACGCCTGTTGCGTGATGGCGACCAGATTCCTTTACGGAAATCTCAGCACAAATTTCAGCGTTCACGGGGCGTAAAACAGCTGCTGTGGGGTAACCGCATTCGCGCATTAGCCGGGCCGGAATACCGGGAGTTTAGTCAGGCGGCACAGGAGAGTTTCTGGCGTCTTGCCTGGCAAATCAGCCCACAAAGCAACCGCATGGGCTATCGGCTACAGGGGCCGGAGCTGGAACGAACGACTCAGCGAGAGATGCTGTCCCACGGTCTGCTGCCCGGGGTCATTCAGGTGCCGCCTAATGGCCAGCCTATTGTGCTGATGAATGATGCCCAGACCACCGGCGGCTACCCCCGCATTGCCTGTGTGATTGAGGCCGATCTTTACCATCTGGCACAGGTCAGGCTGGGGGAGCCCATTCATTTTGTGCCGTGTTCGCTGGAAGAGGCGCTGAAAGCGTGCCGCGAGCAGGCACTTTATCTTGAACAGATTGCCTGGCAACTGGCGCAGGAAGAGTAACGTTTCAGGGAGTTTAGTATGCCGGAAGGACCAGAAATACGCCGCGCGGCGGACAAGCTTGAAGCCGCCGTGGGCGGTGAGCCGTTAACTGAAGCCTGGTTTGCTTTTGAAGAGCTAAAGCCGTTTGAGGCCATGCTCAAGGGTAAGACTATTGAGCGGATTGAAACCCGAGGCAAGGCGATGCTGACGCATTTTTCTAATGGCTTAACGTTGTACAGCCATAACCAGCTGTACGGCGTCTGGCGAGTGGTTGAGGCTAATAAAGAGCCAGAAACTAAGCGAGTGCTGCGGGTTCGTCTGCAAACGGCTGAAAAGGCCATTTTGCTGTATAGCGCTTCGGACATTGAAATGCTGGAGCAGGAACAGCTCGAGAAACATCCCTTCCTGCTGCGTGTAGGGCCCGATGTGCTGGACGAGACGCTGACGGTGGAACAGGTTAAAGCGCGTCTGCTGTCGCCGAGGTTTCGCCGCAGGCAGTTCAGCGGCCTGCTGTTGGAGCAGGCGTTTTTGGCCGGGCTGGGTAACTATCTTCGGGTGGAGATTCTTTGGGAAGCCGGGCTTGCGCCTCATCACCGCGCCGAAGATCTCACCGCTGAGCAGGCTGAGCGTTTTGCCGCGGTTCTGCTGGCGATTCCACGCCTTTCTTATCGGACGCGAGGGCAGGTGGATGAAAATAAACATCACGGAGCAATCTTTAGCTTCAGGGTGTTTCATCGTGCCGGAGAGCCGTGCGAGCGCTGCGGAGGGATAATTGAAAAAACAATGCTCTCTTCAAGACCATTCTACTGGTGCCCTGCCTGTCAGAAATAAAAAAAACGCGCCATCGGGCGCGTTTTTTACTCAGAAAGTTAAAATATTACTTTTTGAGGTCGGATTTGAAATCACGCTTATCGTAGCCGGTATACAGCTGACGTGGACGGGCGATTTTGATGCCGTCGTCGTGCATTTCGTTCCAGTGCGCAATCCAGCCCACGGTACGCGCCATCGCGAAGATGACGGTAAACATGGAGGATGGGATGCCCATCGCCTTCAGGATGATGCCGGAGTAGAAGTCGACGTTCGGGTAGAGTTTCTTCTCGATGAAGTACGGGTCGTTCAGCGCGATGTGTTCCAGCTCCATCGCCACTTCCAGCAGGTTGTTATCCTTCAGGTTCAGCTCTTTCAGCACTTCGTGGCAGGTTTCACGCATTACGGTGGCGCGCGGGTCGTAGTTTTTGTACACGCGGTGGCCGAAGCCCATCAGGCGGAACGAGTCGTTTTTGTCTTTGGCGCGACGGATAAATTCTGGAATGTGCTCAACGGTGCTGATCTCTTCCAGCATTTTCAGCGCAGCTTCGTTCGCGCCGCCGTGAGCCGGTCCCCACAGGGAAGCGATACCCGCGGCGATACACGCAAACGGGTTAGCGCCGGAGGAACCTGCGGTACGCACGGTGGAAGTAGACGCGTTCTGTTCATGGTCAGCGTGCAGGATCAGGATCCTGTCCATTGCGCGTTCCAGAATTGGGTTAACTTTGTACTCTTCGCATGGTGTAGAGAACATCATGTTCAGGAAGTTAGCCGAATAGGAGAGGTCGTTGCGCGGGTAAACGAACGGCTGACCAATCGAATACTTGTAACACATTGCTGCTACGGTCGGCATTTTAGACAGTAGGCGGAATGCCGCGATTTCACGGTGGCGTGGGTTATTCACGTCAAGGGAGTCGTGGTAGAAGGCCGCCAGCGCACCGGTCACGCCGCACAGCACGGCCATCGGATGCGAGTCGCGACGGAATCCGTGGAACAGGCGGGTAATCTGCTCGTGAATCATGGTATGGCGGGTAACGGTGGTTTTGAATTCGTCGAACTGTTCCTGCGTCGGCTTTTCGCCGTTTAGCAGGATGTAGCACACTTCCAGATAGCTGGATTCGGTGGCCAGTTGGTCAATCGGGAAGCCGCGGTGCAAAAGAATGCCTTCGTCACCGTCGATATAAGTGATTTTAGATTCGCAGGATGCGGTAGAGGTGAAACCCGGGTCAAAAGTAAATACACCTTTAGAACCAAGACTACGGATATCAATTACATCCTGACCTAGCGTGCCCTTTAGCACATCAAGTTCGAGAGCATCGTCACCATTTAGGGTGAGGTTTGCTTTAGTATCAGTCATTTACGGTCTCCTTAGCGCCTTATTTCATAAGACTGCCAGGCGTCCAATTTGCATTCAAACCCACAATGGTTGGTTACCAGTTTTTTAATTGGCTCGCGGCTCTGTTTAGAGGAGTACAACCAGGGTACAGAGCGATGGGCGCTTGCAGGTAACACTCGCTTTGAGGGTGAAACTACAACAAATCAGCGTCTTAGCAATCAGTATCATTCAAACCTGTATACCACTAATAACTGTCCTGATTACTCGGGTCAATACCCATCCACTGTTACATAACTATTACTCAGGTGAAAGGCTGCCCCTATAACTTTTGCGCATTATACGGCTTTTCTGGCCCTGTTTGTAACAATAATGTTTAACTTTTGTCAAATCGGATGGTTAAAATTTAAAATAATGTTGTTATCGTGATCCTGCTCACTGTTCCGAGCAAAACCCTTCAAACATTATGTGGGTTAATTGTAATGATTTTGTGAAGAGCCTATACTGCCGCCAGGTCTCCGGAACACCCTGCTACCGGGAGCCACCCAGCGTTGTAGCCATTTTTTTGGCCTCTGGATGTAGCTGTTTTTTGCATGACGCACAGTTATAGAAAGTTAGCGCTGTCTGACCCCGAATGCAGATCCGGAGGAAGGAAACAATAAGAAGAGCATGTGGGCGCTATTCATGATAAGAAACGTGAAAAAACAACGACCTGTCAATCTGGATCTGAAAACGATTCGGTTCCCCGTCACTGCAATCGCTTCCATCCTCCACCGCGTTTCCGGCGTGATCACATTTGTGGCGGTCGGCATTCTGCTTTGGTTGCTGGGACTGTCACTCTCCTCCCCGGAAGGTTTTATCACCGCTTCTGCCGTGATGAGCAGCTTTATCGTTAAATTCATAATGTGGGGTATTCTGACGGCACTGGCCTATCACGTGGTGGTCGGTATTCGCCATCTGCTGATGGACTTCGGCTATCTGGACGAAACCCTTGTAGCGGGCAAACGATCCGCACATATCTCCTTTGTTATTACCGTCGTGCTTTCAATTCTTGCAGGAGTCCTCGTATGGTAAGCAATGCCTCCGCATTGGGTCGCAATGGCGTGCACGATTATGTGCTGGTTCGCGCTACCGCCATCGTATTAACCCTGTACATCATCTATATGATTGGCTTCTTCGCTTTCACCAGCGAGCTGACCTACGACGTCTGGCACGGCTTCTTTGCCTCTGCCTTCACCAAAGTTTTCACCCTGCTGGCACTGTTCTCCATTTTGATCCATGCCTGGATTGGCATGTGGCAGGTGTTGACCGACTACGTTAAACCGCTGGCGATTCGCCTTCCTTTACAGCTGCTGATTGTTGTTGCGCTGTTGGTTTACGTCATTTATGGATTCGTTGTGGTGTGGGGTGTGTAATGAAACTGCCAGTCAGAGAATTTGATGCTGTAGTGATTGGTGCTGGTGGCGCAGGTATGCGCGCCGCGCTACAGATTTCCCAGTCGGGCCAGAGTTGTGCCCTGCTGTCCAAAGTTTTCCCAACCCGTTCCCACACCGTGTCTGCGCAGGGCGGTATTACCGTTGCGCTGGGTAATACCCATGAAGACAACTGGGAATGGCACATGTACGACACGGTAAAAGGTTCCGACTATATCGGTGACCAGGACGCCATCGAATATATGTGTAAGACCGGTCCGGAAGCGATTCTGGAGCTTGACCATATGGGCCTGCCTTTTTCCCGTCTGGAAAATGGCACCATCTATCAACGTCCGTTTGGCGGCCAGTCGAAAGACTTCGGCGGCGAGCAGGCGGCACGCACTGCCGCGGCGGCTGACCGTACCGGTCACGCGCTGCTGCACACCTTGTACCAGCAGAACCTGAAAAACCACACCACTATCTTCTCGGAGTGGTATGCGCTGGATCTGGTTAAAAACGCCGATGGTGCAGTTGTTGGCTGTACCGCACTGTGCATCGAAACCGGTGAAGTGGTTTACTTCAAAGCCCGCGCAACCGTGCTGGCAACCGGCGGTGCGGGCCGTATTTATCAGTCCACTACCAACGCCCACATTAACACCGGTGATGGCGTAGGTATGGCTATCCGCGCTGGCGTGCCGGTGCAGGATATGGAGATGTGGCAGTTCCACCCAACCGGTATCGCCGGTGCGGGTGTTCTGGTTACAGAAGGCTGTCGTGGTGAAGGCGGTTACCTGCTGAACAAACACGGCGAACGCTTCATGGAGCGTTATGCCCCGAATGCTAAGGACCTGGCGGGTCGTGACGTGGTGGCGCGTTCCATCATGATCGAAATCCGCGAAGGTCGCGGCTGTGATGGCCCGTGGGGTCCACACGCCAAGTTGAAACTGGATCACCTGGGTAAAGAAGTGCTGGAATCCCGCCTGCCGGGTATCCTGGAACTGTCCCGTACCTTCGCCCACGTAGATCCGGTGAAAGAGCCGATTCCTGTTATCCCGACCTGTCACTACATGATGGGCGGCATTCCGACCAGAGTGACCGGTCAGGCGCTGACCGTGAACGAGCAGGGCGAAGATGTTGTTATCCCTGGCCTGTTCGCCGTGGGCGAAATTGCCTGCGTATCCGTACATGGTGCAAACCGTCTGGGCGGCAACTCCCTGCTTGACCTGGTGGTATTCGGTCGTGCGGTCGGCCTGCATCTGCAGGAGTCGATTGCCGAGCAGGGCGACCTGCTTGACGCGACCGAAGCCGAAATCGATGCGTCCCTTGAGCGCCTCAACCGCTGGAACGGTAACCGTAACGGTGAAGATCCGGTGGAAATCCGTAAAGCGCTTCAGGAATGTATGCAGCACAACTTCTCGGTATTCCGTGAAGGTGACGCGATGGCCAAAGGTCTTGAGCAGCTGAAAGCGATCCGCGAGCGCCTGAAAAACGCCCGTCTGGATGATACGTCCAGCGAGTTCAACACCCAGCGCGTTGAGTGTCTGGAGCTGGATAACCTGATGGAAACCGCCTACGCCACTGCGGTGTCGGCAAACTTCCGTACCGAGAGCCGTGGCGCGCATAGCCGCTTCGACTTCCCGGATCGTGATGACGAAAACTGGCTGTGCCATTCCCTGTACCTGCCAGAGTCGGAGTCCATGACGCGTCGTAGCGTCAACATGGAACCGAAACTGCGTCCGGCGTTCCCGCCGAAGATTCGTACTTATTAATGCGGAGACAGGACAATGAAACTCGAATTCTCAGTTTATCGTTATAACCCGGACGTAGACGACGCTCCGCGTATGCAGGATTACACCCTGGAAGCGGAAGAGGGTCGCGACATGATGCTGCTGGACGCCCTGATGCAGCTGAAAGAAAAAGACCCAAGTCTGTCGTTCCGTCGTTCTTGCCGTGAAGGGGTTTGCGGCTCTGACGGCCTGAATATGAACGGCAAAAACGGTCTGGCCTGCATTACGCCAATTTCGGCGCTCGGCAACGGCAAGCAGAAAATTGTCATCCGCCCTCTACCTGGTCTCCCGGTGATCCGCGATCTGGTTGTAGACATGGGACAATTCTATGCTCAATATGAGAAGATTAAGCCTTACTTGTTGAATAATGGGCAAAATCCACCCGCTCGTGAGCATTTGCAGTCGCCGGAGCAGCGTGAAAAGCTGGATGGTCTGTACGAGTGCATTCTGTGCGCCTGCTGCTCGACCTCCTGCCCATCGTTCTGGTGGAATCCGGACAAGTTCATCGGTCCGGCTGGCCTACTGGCGGCGTATCGTTTCCTGATCGACAGCCGCGACACGGAAACGGACGCGCGTCTGGACGGCCTGAGCGATGCTTTCAGCGTTTTCCGCTGTCACAGCATTATGAACTGCGTCAGTGTCTGTCCTAAGGGGCTGAACCCGGCGAAGGCCATCGGCCATATCAAGTCGATGCTGTTGCAGAAAAGCGCTTAAGTAAGAAAAGTACCCTTTCCTCGCAGGGGAGAGGGTACAAATTGCAGGAAATCTTTAAAAACTGCCGACGATCTTCCCCCTCTCTCTTGTGGGGAGAGGGGGAAGGGGTGAGGGGAAACCCTTAAGACAGTTTCTAAAGGTTCCTTCGCGGGCCGCCCTCCACGGCAACAGGCTCGAAGAAAGTGAACCCTGGAACGTATACCTGTATACCCTACGGTGTGCGTTATAGTTATCCACGGCGAAATAAGCATAAATTTGCTTAAGGGATCACGATGCAGAACGGCGCGATGAAGCCCTGGCTGGACTCTTCCTGGCTGGCGGGCGCAAACCAGTCCTACATAGAGCAGCTCTATGAAGACTTCTTAACCGATCCTGACTCTGTTGATGCGCACTGGCGCACCATGTTCCAGCAGTTAGCTGGCACCGGAGCCAGACCGGATCAATTCCATTCAAAAACGCGTGATTATTTCCGTCGTCTGGCGAAGGATGCCTCACGTTACTCCACCGCAATCACCGATCCTGATACTGACGTTAAGCAAGTTAAGGTTCTGCAGCTGATCAACGCCTGGCGTTTCCGCGGGCATCAGGCAGCAAACCTTGATCCGCTTGGCCTGTGGAAGCAAGAGTCCGTTCCCGATCTGGATCCGGCTTTCCACAACCTGACGGATGGGGATCTGCAGCAGAGCTTTAACGTGGGTTCTTTTGCCGGCGGCAAAGAAACCATGAAGCTTGCGGATCTGATTGAGGCGCTGCAGCAAACCTACGGTGGCTCTATCGGCGCCGAGTACATGCACATTACCAACACAGAAGAGAAACGCTGGATCCAGCAGCGCATTGAATCTGTGGTGGGTCAGTCAACCTTCACGCCGGAAGAGAAAAAACGCTTCCTGAGCGAGTTGACTGCAGCAGAAGGCCTGGAACGTTACCTGGGTGCCAAATTCCCCGGGGCGAAACGCTTCTCGCTGGAAGGCGGTGACGCGCTGGTGCCGATGCTCAAAGAGATGATTCGCCACGCGGGCAAGAGCGGCACGCGCGAAGTGGTGCTGGGTATGGCGCACCGCGGTCGTCTTAACGTGCTGATCAACGTTCTGGGTAAAAAACCGCAGGATCTGTTTGATGAGTTTGCCGGTAAACATAAAGAGCACCTCGGCACCGGTGATGTGAAGTACCACATGGGCTTCTCATCAGACGTGGAAACCGAAGGCGGCCTGGTTCACCTGGCGCTGGCGTTTAACCCGTCTCACCTTGAAATCGTTAGCCCGGTGGTTATCGGCTCCGTGCGCGCGCGCCTGGATCGTCTGGATAAGCCAGGCAGCAACCAGGTTCTGCCGATCACCATTCACGGTGATGCCGCTGTAGCCGGGCAGGGCGTGGTTCAGGAAACCCTGAACATGTCCAAAGCGCGTGGTTATGAAGTGGGCGGTACCGTGCGTATCGTTATCAACAACCAGATTGGTTTCACCACCTCTAACCCGTTGGATGCGCGTTCCACGCCGTACTGTACCGATATCGGTAAGATGGTGATGGCGCCGATTTTCCACGTCAATGCGGACGACCCGGAAGCCGTTGCCTTCGTGACTCGTCTGGCGCTGGACTTCCGTAATACCTTCAAACGCGATGTGTTTATCGACCTGGTTTGCTACCGTCGCCACGGCCATAACGAAGCGGATGAGCCAAGCGCAACTCAGCCAGTGATGTACCAGAAAATCAAAAAACATCCGACCCCACGTAAGATCTACGCTGATAAGCTTGAGCAAGCTAAGCTGGCAACGCTGGAAGATGCCACCGAAATGGTGAATCTGTACCGCGATGCGCTGGATGCCGGCGAATGCGTCGTCAACGAATGGCGTCCGATGAACATGCACTCCTTTACCTGGTCGCCGTACCTCAACCACGAGTGGGACGAAAGCTACCCGAACAAGGTTGAGATGAAGCGCGTGCAGGAACTGGCTAAGCGCATCAGCACCGTGCCGGAAGCCGTAGAAATGCAGTCTCGCGTGGCTAAGATTTACGGCGATCGTCAGGAAATGGCGAGCGGTAACAAGCTATTCGACTGGGGCGCTGCCGAGAATCTGGCTTACGCCACGCTGGTCGACGAGGGCGTGTCCGTCCGTCTGTCCGGTGAAGATGCGGGTCGCGGTACCTTCTTCCACCGCCATGCGGTGATTCATAACCAGACCAACGGTTCTACCTATACCCCGCTGGCGCACGTGCATAACAGCCAGGGCATCTTCAAAGTCTGGGATTCCGTACTGTCTGAAGAAGCGGTTCTGGCCTTTGAATACGGTTACGCCACGGCAGAACCACGCACGCTGACCATTTGGGAAGCCCAGTTTGGCGACTTCGCTAACGGTGCTCAGGTCGTCATTGACCAGTTCATCAGCTCCGGCGAGCAGAAGTGGGGCCGTATGTGTGGCCTGGTGATGCTGCTGCCGCACGGTTATGAAGGCCAGGGGCCAGAGCACTCTTCCGCGCGCCTGGAACGTTACCTCCAGCTGTGCGCCGAGCAGAATATGCAGGTTTGCGTCCCGTCTACGCCGGCTCAGGTTTATCACATGCTGCGTCGTCAGGCGCTGCGCGGGATGCGCCGTCCGCTGGTCGTGATGTCACCGAAATCTCTGCTGCGCCATCCGCTGGCGGTTTCCAGCCTCGACGAACTGGCCAACGGCACTTTCCTGCCGGCAATTGGTGAGATTGACGAACTGGATCCTAAAGGCGTGAAGCGTGTAGTACTGTGTTCCGGTAAGGTTTACTACGACCTGCTTGAGCAGCGTCGCAAGAACGACCAGAAGGATGTGGCGATTGTGCGTATCGAGCAGCTCTATCCGTTCCCGCATCAGGCGGTACAGGAAGCGCTGAAGCCGTTCGCTCACGTGCATGATTTTGTCTGGTGCCAGGAAGAGCCGCTGAACCAGGGCGCCTGGTACTGCAGCCAACACCACCTCCGCGAAGTGATTCCGTTTGGGTCCGCTCTGCGTTATGCAGGTCGCCCAGCCTCCGCCTCTCCGGCGGTAGGGTATATGTCCGTTCACCAGAAGCAGCAGCAAGATCTGGTTAATGACGCGCTGAACGTCGAATAAATTAAAGGATAAATAATGAGTAGCGTAGATATTCTAGTTCCTGACCTGCCAGAGTCCGTAGCCGACGCGACAGTGGCAACCTGGCATAAAAAACCGGGCGACAGCGTCAAGCGCGACGAAGTACTGGTTGAGATCGAAACTGACAAAGTGGTGCTGGAAGTACCGGCATCTGCGGACGGCGTTCTGGATGCGGTACTGGAAGACGAAGGTACCACCGTCACCTCCCGCCAGATCCTGGGCCGCCTGCGTGAAGGCAACAGCGGCGGGAAAGAAACCTCCGTGAAATCTGACAGCAAAGAGTCCACTCCGGCTCAGCGCCAGCAGGCTTCTCTGGAAGAGCAGAATAACGATGCCCTCAGCCCGGCCATCCGCCGTCTGATCGCAGAAAATGACCTCGACGCCAGCGCTATCAAAGGCAGCGGCGTAGGCGGCCGTATCACTCGTGAAGACGTTGAAAAACACCTGAGCGAAGCAAAAACGAAGCAGCCTGCACAGGCGAAAGCAGCTGAAGCGACTCAGGCACCGGTTGCACCGCTGGCTGGCCGCAGCGAAAAACGCGTTCCGATGACCCGCCTGCGCAAGCGCGTGGCCGAGCGTCTGCTGGAAGCGAAAAACTCCACCGCCATGCTCACAACCTTCAACGAAGTGAACATGAAGCCAATCATGGAACTGCGTAAGCAGTACGGTGAAGCGTTTGAAAAACGTCACGGCGTGCGTCTGGGCTTCATGTCCTTCTATATTAAAGCCGTGGTTGAAGCACTGAAACGCTATCCGGAAGTGAACGCTTCCATCGACGGTGAAGACGTGGTTTACCACAACTACTTCGACGTCAGCATCGCGGTTTCTACTCCGCGTGGCCTGGTGACGCCGGTGCTGAAAGACGTTGATACCCTGGGTATGGCCGACATCGAAAAACGCATCAAAGAGCTGGCGGTGAAAGGCCGTGACGGCAAGCTGACCGTAGAAGAGCTGACCGGCGGTAACTTCACCATCACCAACGGCGGTGTTTTCGGTTCCCTGATGTCTACGCCGATCATCAACCCACCGCAGAGCGCGATTCTGGGTATGCATGCCATCAAAGACCGCCCAATGGCGGTTGACGGTAAAGTTGAGATCCTGCCGATGATGTACCTGGCGCTGTCTTACGATCACCGTCTGATCGATGGCCGCGAGTCCGTGGGTTACCTGGTCGCGATTAAAGAGCTGCTGGAAGATCCGACTCGCCTGCTGCTGGACGTATAGTCGAATAAGACTCTGGCGGGTGCTTAGACACCCGCCCCTACAACCTAATCTAACCTTACCCCGAGCGTTAATGCTCTTTATCTGGATGGATAGAACTCATGAACTTACACGAATATCAGGCGAAACAGTTGTTTGCTCGGTATGGTTTACCGGCACCCGTCGGTTACGCCTGCACCACACCGCGTGAAGCGGAAGAAGCCGCCTCTAAAATTGGCGCGGATCCTTGGGTGGTGAAATGTCAGGTTCATGCCGGTGGCCGCGGTAAAGCGGGCGGTGTGAAAGTGGTTAACAGCAAAGAAGATATTCGCGCTTTCGCTGAGCACTGGCTGGGCAAACGCCTGGTAACTTATCAAACGGATGCAAACGGCCAGCCGGTACACCAGATTCTGGTTGAAGCCGCGACCGACATCGACAAAGAGCTGTACCTGGGCGCGGTTGTTGACCGTAGCTCTCGCCGCGTAGTCTTCATGGCTTCCACCGAAGGCGGCGTGGAAATCGAAAAAGTGGCGGAAGAAACCCCGCACCTGATCCACAAAGTAGCGCTGGATCCGCTGGCAGGGCCAATGCCTTACCAGGGCCGTGAGCTGGCGTTCAAACTGGGTCTGGAAGGTAAACAGGTTCAGCAGTTCACTAAGATCTTTATGGGGCTGGCGGCGATTTTCCTCGAGCGCGACCTGGCGCTTATCGAAATCAACCCGCTGGTTATCACTAAGCAGGGCGACCTGATCTGCCTCGACGGCAAACTGGGCGCTGACGGCAACGCGCTGTTCCGCCAGCCGGATCTGCGTGAAATGCGCGACCAGTCTCAGGAAGACCCGCGTGAAGCTCAGGCTGCACAGTGGGAACTGAACTACGTTGCGCTGGACGGCAACATCGGCTGTATGGTTAACGGTGCGGGCCTGGCAATGGGCACCATGGACATCGTTAAGCTTCACGGCGGTGAGCCGGCTAACTTCCTTGACGTGGGCGGCGGCGCGACCAAAGAGCGCGTTACCGAAGCCTTCAAAATCATCCTGTCAGACGACAAAGTGAAAGCCGTTCTGGTGAACATCTTCGGCGGTATCGTACGCTGCGACCTGATTGCCGACGGCATCATCGGCGCGGTAGCCGAAGTGGGCGTTAACGTGCCGGTTGTGGTTCGTCTGGAAGGTAACAACGCCGAACTGGGCGCGAAGAAACTGGCGGATAGCGGCCTGAACATCATTGCAGCGAAAAGTCTGACGGACGCAGCACAGCAGGTTGTTGCTGCCGTGGAGGGGAAATAATGTCCATTTTGATCGATAAAAACACCAAGGTAATTTGCCAGGGCTTCACCGGCAGCCAGGGGACTTTCCACTCCGAGCAGGCGATTGCCTACGGTACGAAAATGGTTGGCGGCGTGACGCCAGGCAAAGGCGGTACTGAACATCTGGGCCTGCCGGTATTCAATACCGTGCGTGAAGCCGTAGAAGCGACCGGGGCGACCGCTTCCGTTATCTACGTTCCAGCTCCGTTCTGCAAAGACTCCATCCTGGAAGCGATTGATGCAGGCATCAAGCTGATTATTACCATTACCGAAGGTATCCCGACGCTGGATATGCTGACCGTGAAGGTTGCGCTGGATGAAGCAGGCGTGCGCATGATCGGACCAAACTGCCCGGGCGTTATCACCCCAGGCGAATGCAAAATTGGCATCATGCCGGGCCATATCCACCTGCCGGGCAAAGTGGGCATCGTTTCCCGTTCCGGTACGCTGACCTATGAAGCTGTTAAGCAGACTACCGACATCGGCCTCGGCCAGTCGACCTGTGTCGGCATCGGTGGTGACCCGATTCCTGGCTCTAACTTCATTGATATCCTGAAGATGTTCCAGGACGATCCGAAAACAGAAGCCATTGTGATGATCGGTGAAATCGGCGGTAGCGCAGAAGAAGAAGCGGCTGCTTATATTAAAGAGCACGTGACCAAACCTGTTGTAGGCTACATTGCTGGCGTAACCGCGCCTAAAGGCAAGCGTATGGGCCATGCTGGCGCCATCATCGCAGGCGGGAAGGGGACTGCGGATGAGAAATTCGCCGCGCTCGAAGCCGCTGGCGTGAAAACCGTTCGCAGCCTCGCCGACATCGGCGACGCGCTGAAAGCTATTCTGCCGCAGTAAGCAGATGCCCCCGTGTAAGCGGGGGAAACAGCAATAATAAGTGTTCGACATGGTTGGCCACCCTGGGTGGCCTTTTTTTATGTTTTCTCTTCCGTTCGCTCGGTTCTTTTGCCGATATTCCGTGTTTCAACCCTTTTCTATTCATAAACAATAATTGTTTCCTTCCGCGATATTTACGCTCTGTAACCTTATAAAAAATAATGCATTGTTAATTTATTTTTTATCAAAAGTGAAGTATTTGTGAATATTAAAAAGATACTACCAATAAGGGCGAAATAATGTGAGTTAAATAACGTTTGGGAAAGGGTAAGGGCCGCCGATAAATTGTCGCTATACGCCCCAGTTCTCGCTTTATGTTGATAATAAGCGTTTTGATTTTAACGCAAAGCGAAGTGCTAAAACATATCATTAACAACAAACTCACGATTAATTCTCTATTGAAAAATAATTAACATGTCCAGCGTAAATTGTTTTGGATCAATGTTTAAAGCTGGCATTGCGGGGTATAAAGGGGCAAAATTGCCTTAGATCAAACTGGCTGAATATGTGTGCTTTAGCTATAAATTGATCGCCGTCGTAAAACGTAAAAAACATTAAGCAATGACCTGTTTATTGTAAGGGAATTGCAGGGTAATATAATTACGGGTTATTTTTGATTTTATTAACGTGTTTGTAACCTTTCACCTTTTGATTTCACATTTGAATAAAGTGGGCGAGCAAAAGGGGTCTGGAAGCGAATGTATTTGTATTAGGGCATGCTTGTGGCAAACCTCCCGGTGAACCACAGTCGAAGTCTTCATGCGAAGAGCAAGGAGTCAAGATGTTTGATATTGTCGAACTGTCGCGCTTACAGTTTGCCTTGACCGCGATGTACCACTTCCTGTTTGTGCCATTAACGCTCGGTATGGCGTTTTTGCTGGCCATCATGGAAACGGTCTATGTGCTGTCAGGTAAGCAGATTTATAAAGATATGACCAAATTCTGGGGCAAGTTGTTTGCAATCAACTTTGCGCTGGGGGTGGCAACCGGTTTAACCATGGAGTTCCAGTTCGGGACTAACTGGTCTTACTATTCTCACTACGTCGGGGATATCTTCGGTGCGCCGCTGGCGATCGAAGGTCTGATGGCGTTCTTCCTCGAGTCCACCTTCGTTGGTCTGTTCTTCTTTGGCTGGGATCGCCTCGGCAAAGTTCAGCATATGGCCGTCACCTGGCTGGTGGCGTTGGGCTCCAACCTCTCCGCACTGTGGATTCTGGTCGCCAACGGCTGGATGCAAAACCCAATCGCTTCCGACTTCAACTTCGAAACCATGCGCATGGAAATGGTCAGCTTCTCCGAGCTGGTCCTCAACCCGGTTGCGCAGGTTAAATTTGTTCACACCGTGGCATCCGGCTATGTGTGTGGCGCAATGTTTGTTCTCGGCATCAGCTCCTACTACATGCTGAAAGGCCGTGATTTCGCGTTTGCGAAGCGTTCCTTTGCGATTGCTGCAAGCTTCGGTATGGCGGCTATTCTCTCCGTTATCGTGCTGGGTGATGAGTCCGGTTATGAAATGGGTGACGTGCAGAAAACCAAACTGGCGGCGATTGAAGCCGAATGGGAAACTCAGCCTGCACCGGCTGCCTTCACCCTGTTTGGTATCCCGGACCAGGACAAACAAGAAAACCGCTTTGCTATTCAGATCCCTTACGCGCTGGGTCTTATTGCTACCCGTTCCGTTGATAAGCAGGTTACCGGCCTGAAAGAGCTGATGGTGCAGCACGAAGAGCGTATCCGTAACGGGATGAAGGCCTACAGCCTGCTCGAGCAGCTGCGTAAAGGCTCGGCCGATCAAAGCGTGCGTGATGACTTCAACCATGTGAAGAAAGACCTTGGCTATGGCCTGCTGCTGAAGCGCTACACGGAAAACGTCACCGACGCGACCGAAGAGCAGATTCAGAATGCGACCAAAGACTCTATCCCTCGCGTAGCGCCGCTGTACTTCGCGTTCCGCATCATGGTGGGCTGTGGCTTCCTGATGCTGTTCATTATTGCTGCGTCCTTCTGGACCGTGACCCGCAACGCCATCGGTTCGAAAAAATGGCTGCTGCGCGCCGCGTTGTATGGCATTCCGCTACCGTGGATCGCTATCGAGTCCGGCTGGTTTGTGGCTGAATACGGCCGTCAGCCGTGGGCGGTAGGTGAAGTTCTGCCGACGGCAGTGGCCAACTCTTCGCTAAGCGTGGGTGACCTGCTGTTCTCCATGATACTGATTTGCGGCCTTTACACGCTGTTTATGGTGGCGGAGCTGTTCCTGATGTTCAAATTTGCTCGCCTTGGGCCGAGCAGTCTGAAAACAGGACGCTATCACTTTGAGCAGTCCAACGTGGCTTCTCAGCCGGCACGCTAAGACAGGAGTCGTCAAATGATTGATTATGAAGTATTGCGTTTTATCTGGTGGCTGCTGGTCGGCGTCCTGCTGATTGGCTTCGCCGTCACCGACGGCTTCGACATGGGCGTGGGCATGCTGTCACGCGTGATTGGCCGCACCGACGTTGAGCGCCGCATTATGGTGAACTCCATTGCGCCGCACTGGGACGGTAACCAGGTCTGGTTGATCACCGCCGGTGGTGCGTTATTTGCCGCCTGGCCAATGGTCTATGCCGCAGCGTTCTCCGGCTTCTACGTGGCGATGATTCTGGTGCTGGCTTCTTTGTTCTTCCGCCCGGTAGGTTTCGACTACCGTTCGAAGATTGAAGATACCCGCTGGCGTAACATGTGGGACTGGGGCATTTTCATCGGCAGCTTCGTGCCGCCGCTGGTCATTGGCGTGGCGTTCGGCAACCTCTTGCAGGGCGTGCCGTTCCACGTAGATGAATATCTGCGTCTCTACTACACCGGTAACTTCTTCCAGCTGCTGAATCCGTTTGGCCTGCTGGCCGGCGTTGTCAGCGTGTCGATGATTGTTGCTCAGGGTGCAACCTACCTGCAGATGCGTACCGTCGGTGAGTTACATCTGCGTGCTAAAGCGGCGGCTCAGATTGCCGCGCTGGTAATGATGGTTTGCTTCGCACTGGCAGGCGTTTGGGTGGTTTACGGCATCGATGGATACGTTGTGACCTCCGTATTGGATCATCATGCTGCCTCTAACCCGCTGACTAAAGAAGTCGCGCGTCAGGCCGGTGCCTGGATGGTTAACTTCAACAATATGCCAGGCCTGTGGGCAATTCCTGCGCTGGGCGTTGTGTTGCCGCTGCTGACCATTCTGATGTCTCGTCTGGAGAAGGGCGCTCTGGCGTTCATCTTCTCCTCACTGACGCTGGCCTGTGTGATCCTGACCGCCGGTATTGCTATGTTCCCGTTCGTGATGCCTTCCAGCACCATGATGAACGCTAGCCTGACCATGTGGGATGCGACATCCAGCCAGCTGACGCTGAATGTGATGACCTATGTTGCTATCGTGTTCGTACCCATCATTCTTCTCTACACCACCTGGTGTTACTGGAAAATGTTCGGTCGTATCACCAAAGAGCACATCGAAAGCAACTCCACCTCTCTGTACTAATAAGGAGCTGATTATGTGGTATTTTGCATGGATTCTGGGCACGCTTCTCGCGTGTGCATTCGGGATTATTACCGCGCTGGCTCTCGAGCACGTTGAGGCGAGCAAAGCCGGAAAAGAAGAGCACTGATGGAATACGTTATCGCGAAACTATACGCGGTAATGGACAAGAGCCCCTTGCGGGCTCTTTCCTTAGTGATGGCGCTGGTGCTGGCAGGGTGCATTTTTTGGGACCCGTCTCGTTTCGCCGCGAAAACGAGTGAGCTGGAGATTTGGCACGGCTTCCTGCTGATGTGGGGCGTTTGTGCCGGGATCGTTCACGGCGTGGGCTTCCGCCCAACCAAAGTACTTTGGCAGGGTATTTTCTGCCCGCTGATTGCCGATTTAGTGCTCATCGCTGGACTGCTGTTTTTCTTCTTCTGAATGCCGTCGCGCATTCCCCCGCACGATGCAGAAATTATGGGCTTTAACAAGCCCATAAAAATTTACTTAACGTTTAAAACAATCCATTCCAAACCCTCATTCTCTTGCGTATAGTAAGCAGCGTTAAATTGCATTACCGGGATGTAAAGTGAGTACAACGCTGTTTCGATGGCCGGTTCGTGTTTACTATGAAGACACAGACGCCGGTGGTGTGGTTTACCATGCCAGTTATGTTGCTTTTTATGAAAGAGCACGCACAGAGATGCTGCGCCAGCACAACTTTAACCAGCATTCCCTGTTGGCGGAGCGTGTCGCCTTTGTCGTACGCAGGATGACTGTTGATTATCTTGCGCCTGCCCGACTCGACGATTTACTCGAAATCCAAAGTGAAATTACATCGATGCGCGGCACTTCTATGGTGTTTACGCAGCGAATAGTCAACGCTGAAAATCAGTTACTGAACCAAGCTGAAGTGCTGATTGTTTGTGTTGATCCACACCTAATGAAGCCTCGTGCGCTTCCCAAGTCTATTGTCGCGGAGTTCAAGCAGTGACTGACATGAATATCCTTGATTTGTTCCTGAAGGCTAGCCTTCTGGTCAAATTTATCATGTTGATTTTGATTGGTTTTTCCATCGCATCATGGGCAATCATCATTCAGCGAACGCGTATCCTTAATGCCGCCAGCCGTGAAGCTGAGGCGTTTGAAGACAAGTTCTGGTCCGGGATCGAACTTTCTCGTCTGTATCAGGAAAGCCAGGGCCGTCGCGAAAACCTGAGCGGTTCCGAGCAGATCTTCTACTCTGGCTTCAAAGAGTTCGCGCGTTTGCACCGCGCCAATACCCATGCGCCAGAAGCCGTGGTTGAGGGGGCATCTCGTGCGATGCGCATCTCAATGAGTCGCGAGCTGGAAACGCTGGAAACCCACATTCCTTTCCTTGGCACCGTTGGTTCCATCAGTCCGTATATCGGCCTGTTTGGTACGGTGTGGGGGATCATGCATGCGTTTATCGCCCTGGGTGCGGTGAAGCAGGCGACATTGCAGATGGTTGCGCCCGGTATTGCTGAAGCGCTGATCGCAACCGCGATTGGTCTGTTTGCTGCTATCCCGGCCGTTATGGCGTACAACCGCCTTAACCAACGCGTGAACAAACTGGAATTGAATTACGACAACTTCATGGAAGAGTTCACGGCTATCCTGCACCGTCAGGCTTTTACCAGCAGCGAAAAGCAGTAACAAGGGGTAAGTCATGGCCAGACGTGGACGTGGTCGTCGTGAGCTGAAGTCAGAAATTAACATCGTTCCTTTGCTGGACGTGCTGTTGGTGCTGTTGCTTATCTTTATGGCGACGGCACCTATCATCACTCAGAGCGTTGAGGTGGATCTGCCGGATGCGACAGATTCCCAGACCGTCAGCAGTAACGATGAGCCGCCGGTCATTATTGAAGTGTCCGGGGTAGGGCAGTACAGCGTAGTGGTTGAAAAAGATCGTATGGATCAGCTGCCGTCAGAGCAGGTTGTTGCGGAAGCGCAGCGCCGTCTGCAGGCGAATCCTAAAACGGTCTTTTTGATCGGTGGCGCAAAAGATGTTCCGTATGACGAGATCATCAAGGCGCTGAATCTGTTGCATCAGGCGGGCGTGAAGTCCGTTGGTCTGATGACGCAGCCAATCTGATCCATCTCGCTTAAAACGTTTGGGAACCGATAGTGTCAAAGGCAACCGAAGAAAACGCTAAATTAAAACGAGCGATCATCGTTTCAGTGGTGCTGCATATCATTTTGATTGGCATCCTGATCTGGAGCTCGTTTGATGAGCACATTGATGCATCCGCGGGTGGTGGCGGTGGTTCTTCTATTGACGCGGTGATGGTTGACCCGGGTGCGGTAGTGGATAACTACAATCGCCAACAGCAGCAGCAGGCAAGCAGTAAACGTGCTGCCGAGCAGCGTGAAAAACAGGCGCAGCAGCAGGCAGAAGAACTTCAGCAAAAACAGGCGGCGGAGCAACAGCGCCTGAAAGCGCTGGAGAAAGAGCGTTTAGCCGCGCAGGAGCAGGCAAAAGCGCAGGCCGAGCAGCAGAAGCAGGCTGAAGCGGCCGCGAAGCAGGCTCAGGAACAGCAGAAACAGGCTGAGACCGCTGCAGCAGCCGCGAAAGCAAAAGCCGATGCGCAGGCGAAGGCCCAGGCAGACGCACAGGCGAAAGCTCAGGCTGATGCCCAGGCGAAGGCTGCGGAAGAAGCGGCGAAGAAAGCCGCGGCGGACGCTCAGAAGAAAGCCACTGAAGAAGCCGCTAAGAAAGCGGCTGACGCAGAGAAAAAAGCGGCCGCAGACGCTGCAGCAGCAGCGAAGAAAGCTCAGCAGGATGCTGAGAAAAAAGCTGCAGATGCTGCCGCTAAGAAAGCTGCGCAGGAAGCCGAGAAGAAAGCCGCCGCTGAGGCCGCGAAAGAGGCCGCCGCCGAAAAAGCAGAAGCGGCTAAACAGGCTGCTGCCGAAAAAGCAGCGGCTGAAAAGGCTGCCGAGAAGGCCGCCGCTGATAAAGCTGCGGCAGCGAAAGCCGCAGCAGATAAGAAAGCGGCAGCTGACGCGAAGAAAAAGGCGGCTGCTGAGAAAGCCGCTTCTGACAAAGCCGCAGCGCAGGGCGTTGATGACCTGTTCGGTGATTTAAGCTCAGGTAAGAATGCACCGAAAACCGGCGGTGGGGCGAAAGGTAATGCCGCAGCCGCTGCCGGAAAAGGGAATAATAAAAACAACGGCGCAAGCGGTGCCGAGATCAGTGGTTACGCAGGTCAGATAAAAGCAGCGATCGAGAGTAAGTTCTATAACGATCCTTCGTTCGCCGGTAAGACCTGTTCACTGCGCGTTAAGCTGGCGCCAGATGGGCTGCTGCTGGATATTAAATCCGAAGGTGGCGATCCGGCTCTTTGTCAGGCTGCTATTGCGGCAGCGCGTCTGGCTAAGATTCCGAAACCGCCAACTGAAGCCGTTTATGAAGTCTTCAAAAACGCACCGATCGACTTTAAGCCTTAACGCCGTTTTCCCCGCCAACGCGGGGAAAGCACACTAAGCTGAGTTACAGGGTTTTGGTAGTTTTGTGTATTTGAGTTTGTTAACATTCTGCTAAATTATCGTGGGCTTTCCGCCTGGATAAGGGAGATATGATGAAGCAGGCATTTCGTGTAGCGTTAAGTTTCTTAATGCTGTGGGCAGCGGTGCTGCACGCAGAAGTTCGTATCGAGATCACCCAGGGTGTCGACTCTGCTCGCCCTATTGGTGTGGTTCCGTTTACCTGGGCAGGCCCTGGCGCCGCGCCTGAAGATATTGGTGGTATTGTTTCTGCCGACCTGCGTAACAGCGGTAAATTCAACCCTCTCGACAGATCTCGCCTGCCTCAGCAGCCGGGTTCTGCTCAGGAAGTTCAGCCTGCGGCCTGGACCGCGCTCGGCATCGACGCCGTCGTGGTAGGTCAGGTTACGCCAAACGGCGACGGGAGTTACACCGTTGCTTACCAACTGGTCGACACCTCAGGTGCGCCGGGCACGGTTCTGGCCCAGAACTCCTATAAAGTGAACAAACAGTGGCTGCGCTATGCTGGCCACACCGCCAGCGACGAAGTGTTTGAAAAGCTGACCGGGATTAAGGGCGCATTCCGTACCCGTATCGCTTACGTTGTGCAGACTAACGGCGGCCAGTTCCCGTATGAGCTGCGTGTTTCTGATTACGATGGCTACAACCAGTTTGTGGTTCACCGTTCTCCGCAGCCGCTGATGTCTCCTGCATGGTCTCCGGACGGCAGCAAACTGGCTTACGTCACCTTCGAAAGCGGTCGTTCTGCGCTGGTGGTGCAGACGCTGGCTAACGGCGCAGTGCGTCAGATTGCGTCGTTCCCGCAGCACAACGGTGCACCGGCATTCTCTCCGGATGGTTCTAAGCTGGCGTTCGCGCTGTCTAAAACCGGCAGCCTGCAGCTGTACGTGATGGACCTTGGCTCTGGTCAGATTCGTCAGGTGACTGAAGGTCGCAGCAACAACACCGAACCAACCTGGTTCCCGGACAACCAAACCCTGGCTTACACCTCTGACCAGGCGGGTCGTCCACAGATTTATAAAGTCAGTATTAGTGGCGGTGCTCCGCAGCGTCTTTCCTGGGAAGGTTCTCAGAACCAGGATGCCGATGTCAGTGCCGACGGTAAAATTATGGTAATGGTCAGCTCCGCTAGCGGTCAGCAGCACATTGCCAAACAGGATCTGGTAGCGGGTGGCGTAACAACTTTATCGTCAACGTTCCTGGATGAAACGCCAAGTCTGGCACCTAACGGCACTATGGTAATCTACAGCTCTTCTCAGGGGATGGGATCCGTGCTGAATTTGGTTTCAACAGATGGGCGTTTCAAAGCGCGTCTTCCGGCAACTGATGGACAGGTCAAATTCCCTGCCTGGTCGCCGTATCTGTGATAACAATATTGATTATTAAAGGATCAAAGAAATGCAACTGAACAAAGTGCTGAAAGGGCTGATGATTGCTCTGCCGGTTATGGCTATCGCGGCGTGTTCTTCTAACAAGAGCGCCAACAATGGTCAGAGCGGTGAAGGTATGCTGGGTGCCGGCACTGGTATGGACGCTAACGGCCACGGCAACATGTCTTCTGAAGAGCAGGCTCGTCTGCAGATGCAACAGCTGCAGCAGAACAACATCGTTTACTTCGGTCTGGACAAATACGATGTGAGCTCTGAATTCGCTGCAATGCTGGATGCACACGCTAACTTCCTGCGTAGCAACCCGTCTTACAAAGTGACCGTAGAAGGTCATGCGGATGAGCGCGGTACCCCAGAGTACAACATCGCACTGGGCGAACGTCGTGCTAACGCTGTTAAAATGTACCTGCAAGGTAAAGGCGTTTCTGCAGACCAGATCTCCATCGTTTCTTACGGTAAAGAAAAACCTGCAGTACTGGGTCATGACGAAGCGGCTTACGCTAAAAACCGTCGTGCCGTACTGGTTTACTAAGAGAATCGCATGAGCAGTAACTTCAGACATCACGTGTTGAGTCTGTCGTTACTGGTTGGCATAGCGGCCCCCTGGGCCGCTACTGCTCAGGCGCCAATCAGTAGTGTCGGCTCAGGCTCGGTCGAAGACCGCGTCACTCAACTCGAGCGTATTTCTAACGCTCACAGTCAGCTTTTGACCCAACTCCAGCAACAACTCTCCGATAACCAGAATGATATTGATTCCCTGCGCGGTCAGATTCAGGAAAATCAGTATCAGCTGAATCAGGTTGTGGAACGTCAAAAGCAAATTTTGCTGCAAATGGATAGCCTTAGCGGCGCGGCTGCGGGAGCAGGGCAACAGCCTGCTGCCGGAGCTACCCAGACTGCCACGCCGGACGCTGGGGCCTCAAACACGGCTCCTGCTGCCCCGGTGCAGGGCGGTGACGCTAATAGCGATTACAACGCTGCTATCGCGCTGGTGCAGGATAAATCGCGTCAGGACGATGCTATCAACGCGTTTCAGTCCTTTGTGAAGAAGTATCCGGATTCAACTTATCTACCTAACGCCAACTACTGGCTTGGTCAGTTGAATTACAACAAAGGCAAAAAGGATGATGCGGCGTTTTATTTTGCCTCCGTGGTGAAAAACTACCCAAAATCTCCTAAAGCACCGGACGCCATGTTTAAGGTTGGCGTGATCATGCAGGACAAAGGCGACGCTGCAAAAGCGAAAGCCGTCTACCAGCAGGTCGTTAAACAGTATCCCAATACTGACGGTGCAAAGCAGGCTCAAAAACGTCTGAATGCGCAATAATGCGTGCGGCCTGACCAGATATCGTCGTTTTTCTGGTCTTGCCGTGCGAAACATAAGCAGTTGAGCGATCTGCGTCAAAATTATTGTTGCGTCAAAATCTTAAATCAGTAATATATGCCGCCGTTGCCAAGGGATACGAAACAAACCCAAAGTGACGCAAAAGTGGGTCGTTAGCTCAGTTGGTAGAGCAGTTGACTTTTAATCAATTGGTCGCAGGTTCGAATCCTGCACGACCCACCACTTTAAAGTAATAAGCTGTAGTCAGGCGTGAAGGGTTCGAACCTGCAGCAGGTTTGAGTTGAGCGAAAGCGAAACAACGTTGTGGTAACAACGGCCCGAAGGGTGATAATCATCCTGCACGACCCACCGCTTTAAAGTAAAAGCAGTAAAGAAGTTTGCATAAGCCGCACAGCGGGTCGTTAGCTCAGTTGGTAGAGCAGTTGACTTTTAATCAATTGGTCGCAGGTTCGAATCCTGCACGACCCACCATCTTTTAAGATGAAAAATGTAAGTGAATCGTGAAGGGTTTGAACCTGCAGCAGGTTCGAGTTGAGCGAAAGCGAAACAACGTTGTGATAACAACGGCCCGAAGGGTGATAATCATCCTGCACGACCCACCATCTTTTAAGATGAAAAATGTAAGTGAATCGTGAAGGGTTTGAACCTGCAGCAGGTTCTAATCTAGCGAAGCAAAACTTCAAAGCAGTAACCGCACAAAGCGGGTCGTTAGCTCAGTTGGTAGAGCAGTTGACTTTTAATCAATTGGTCGCAGGTTCGAATCCTGCACGACCCACCAATGTAAAAAAGCGCCCTAAAGGCGCTTTTTTGCTATCTGCAAGATAGAGGATTCGAGCCTGCAGCAGGTTCGAGTTGAGCGAAAGCGAAACAACGTTGTGATAACAACGGCCCAGAGGGTGATAATAATCCTGCACGACCCACCAAATTCAAACTAAAGCGCCTTCAGGCGCTTTAGTTGTCTCTGGAGCAAGGACTATTATGTGCAGGATAACGTCGTTGCTTGCGACGACGGCCCGAAGGGCGAGCAAAGCGAGTCATCCTGCACGACCCACCAATGTAGAAAGGCGCCCTAAAGGCGCCTTTTTGCTATCTGAGATTTAAGAACCCAGCCACCGAACAAACTCGACGCTACTTTCTTGATTCTGACCTGACCCATCAAACAATTCCTCACGACATTTTGATTAAATTTCGCTATCTTGTTTAGCATATAAAACAATGAATGCAGGTAATAGCGTGAATCACGCTAACTGTGGCCTGTTATGTTAAGTCAGTAAAACGAGATTGCATGATGAGCGTAATGTTTGACCCGGAAACCGCGATTTATCCATTTCCACCTAAACCGGCCCCGCTAAAGGCGGAAGAAAAGCAATTTTATCGTGAAAAAATCAAGCGCTTGCTGAGAGAGCGTGATGCGGTGATGGTGGCGCATTACTACACTGACCCGGAAATCCAGTCTCTTGCAGAAGAGACCGGAGGCTGTATCTCTGACTCGCTTGAGATGGCTCGCTTCGGTGCTAACCATCCGGCTTCTACGCTGCTGGTGGCGGGCGTTCGTTTTATGGGGGAAACGGCGAAAATCCTCAGCCCTGAAAAAACAATTTTAATGCCAACCCTCAATGCAGAATGTTCATTAGATCTCGGCTGCCCGATTGAGGCGTTTAACGCTTTTTGCGACCAGCACCCGGATCGGACGGTGGTCGTCTATGCTAATACCTCTGCGGCGGTAAAAGCCCGTGCCGACTGGGTGGTCACATCCAGTATTGCGGTAGAGTTGATTGAACATCTGGACAGCCTGGGTGAGAAAATCATCTGGGCGCCGGATCGCCACCTTGGCAGTTATGTTCAAAAGCAAACGGGTGCCGATGTGCTGTGCTGGCAAGGAGCCTGCATTGTGCATGATGAATTTAAAACTCAGGCGCTGGCGCGCATGAAGGCGATGTACCCTGACGCCGCGGTGTTGGTACATCCCGAGTCACCCCAGGCGGTGGTTGATATGGCCGATGCCGTAGGATCGACCAGCCAGCTGATTAACGCGGCAAAAACGCTGCCTCATCAGCAGCTTATTGTGGCAACGGATCGCGGGATATTTTATAAAATGCAGCAGGCGTGCCCGGACAAAGAGTTACTGGAGGCGCCTACTGCAGGGGAAGGAGCAACCTGCCGTAGCTGTGCACATTGCCCGTGGATGGCAATGAATGGGCTCAAAGCGATTGCAGAGGGGCTGGAGCAGGGTGGCGCTGCGCACACTATAGAAGTAGACGCTGCGCTGCGTGAAGGGGCTCTCGTTCCGCTTAATCGTATGCTCGACTTTGCGGCAGAGTTACGTCGGACGGTAAAAGGTAACGCGTAAGAGAATTACGCTCTGGGGAGTTCATGGATTTTTTTAGTACGCAGAACATACTTGTCCACATTCCCATTGGGGCGGGTGGGTATGACTTATCATGGATTGAGGCCGTGGGGACGCTGGCGGGTTTGCTTTGCATCTGGCTTGCCAGCCTGGAGAAAATTGGAAACTACGCTTTCGGGTTAATCAACGTCACGCTGTTTGCCATCATTTTCTTTCAAATCCAGCTCTACGCCAGCCTGCTGCTGCAGCTGTTCTTTTTCGTGGCGAATATTTACGGATGGTATGCGTGGTCACGGCAAAGCAGCAATAATCAGTCGTTGCTGAAAATCCGCTGGCTTCCTTTGCCTAAGGCTATTGCCTGGCTGGTGATTATCATCGCCTCGATTGGGCTAATGACGATGTTTATCGACCCGGTCTTTGTTTTCCTCACCCGGATTGCCGTGACGGTGATGCAAAGCCTGGGGATGAACGTTACCCTGCCAGAACTCCAGCCAGATGCTTACCCGTTCTGGGACTCGTGCATGATGGTGCTGTCGATTGTGGCCATGATTCTCATGACGCGTAAATACGTGGAAAACTGGCTGCTGTGGACTGTCATTAACGTTATCAGCGTGGTTATCTTTGCCCTGCAGGGCGTTTACGCGATGTCGCTGGAATATCTCATCCTGACCTTCATTGCGCTAAACGGTAGCCGGATGTGGATCAAAAGCGCGCGGCAGTCGGGCTCGCGCGCCTTCTCCTGATCAGTGATGGTGATGAGCATGGCCGGCCGTATGGTCATGCTCGTTCAGGTCACAATCGGGCCCGTGGCAAAGCTGATACTCCATCTGCACCGTGGCATGTTCAATTTGGTATTCGTGCGCCAGAAAGTGATGTATGCGCTCAAGCAGGGCATCGTGATCGTGGGGCGGTACAACCTGAACATGCAGCGTCATTAACGGTTTTTCTCCAACCAGCCAGATATGCACGTGATGCACATTACGTACTTCCGGTATCGAACGTGACAGATTGCGTTTCAGAGCGGCAATATCAATGGCGCTCGGCGCACCTTCCAGCAGTTCATTGACGCTCTCTTTCAGCAGGCTCCAGGCGCTGCGCAGTACAAGGCAGGAAACCAGCACGGAGAGAATCGGGTCGATAGGCGTCCAGCCCGTCCAGAGGATCACCACCGCCGCCACAATGGCCCCCACTGAACCCAGCAAATCCCCTAAAACATGCAGCGCAGCTGCACGGACGTTAAGGTTTTTCTCCCCGCTACCGCTATGCAATATCCAGAATGAAAACAGATTAGCCAGCAGGCCTGCGATAGCGATAACCAGCATCGCCCAACCCGCAACAGGCTGAGGGTGAGAGAAGCGCTGAATCGCCTCCCAGACAATTAAAATAGTGATCAGTACCAGCGCAATGGCATTCACAAATGCCGCGAGTGTAGTGAGGCGCAGCCAGCCAAATGTATGGCGGGCGTTGGGCGGTCTGCGAGCAAAATGTACGGCCATAAGGGCAAACAGCAGGGCGGCTGCATCGGTTAGCATATGACCGGCGTCGGCGAGCAGGGCAAGGGAGCCGGAAAGCAGGCCGCCGACAACTTCGGCAATCATGAAAATCGCCGTGATGAGGAAGGCAAATAACAGGCGTTTTGCGTTACCGTCAGAAGGTGTGTGTTGGTGTGAATGCGCCATAATCTCTCACAAATATCAGTCACGATGCGCTAATTATAACCGCTTCCTGGCTTCAACTAGTTGAAAGATGCTGATAAAAAAGGAGAGCCGGCTGGCTCTCTTGAGAAGGTTGTTAAAAGGCACTGTGATTTGAAAGGCTACCTCTGTTTGAAAGGCAGAAATTACTGTGACGTCCCGTCCACTTTCTTATTCACGTCGTGCCCGCTGCCGGTCTCAACCTTTTTGTTGGTGTCAGGGCAACGTCCATCTTTGCACATGCTGTTTTTGTGCACTTCGCTTTTGCTCATTTTATGGTGAGAGCCGTTGATTTTGTCATTGCTGACGCCATTAGGCGCAACTTTCTGATGTGCGTCAGGCGCGACCTGGCCCGCTTCGGCGCTGGCGTTTGCCTGTCCGTTGTTTGCTCCTGACGTTGAATCTGCCGCAAAGGCGATGCCGCTGCCGAACGCCAGAGTAGCGGTTAATAACAGTGTGGTTAATTTTTTCATGTTAATGCTCCTGTTCGGGTCGTTATTGCTGGATAACTTCGTCCAACAGTGCAGTGATAAATGCTGAAAAACCGTGCAGTACAAGTGAGTGTTTTAAATCTTAATCTTCAAAATGGTATTCAATATTGAAAATTTAATATTTTTCAGCGTTAACAGTTGGAAAGTGTAGTTAGCAGGAGAGTGTTCGCCATGTTTCCGCTGTTTTTTTCGAGTTTTCAGGATTAATCTGTGAGAAGTGTAAAAGCCCGTTTACACTTGTGGTTATGCGAGTTAGATTGAAAGGATTGCAACGAAGAAAAATATCAGGATGACCCCGGAACTATCATGAATTATCAGAACGACGACTTAAGAATCAAAGAGATCAATGAGCTTCTCCCTCCTGTAGCACTGCTGGAAAAATTTCCCGCCACTGAAAACGCCGCCCGGACTGTTTCTCAGGCGCGAAAAGCAATCCATAAAATCCTTAAAGGCAGCGACGATCGCCTGCTGGTGGTGATTGGCCCTTGCTCCATTCACGACACGAAGGCTGCCAAAGAGTACGGCGCACGCCTGCTGGCGCTGCGTGAAGAGCTTCAGGGCGAGCTGGAAGTGGTTATGCGTGTTTACTTTGAAAAGCCGCGTACCACCGTGGGCTGGAAAGGCCTGATTAACGATCCGCACATGGACAGCAGCTATCAAATTAACGATGGTCTGCGCATCGCGCGTAAGCTGCTGCTGGATATCAACGATTCTGGCCTGCCAGCCGCAGGGGAATTCCTTGATATGATCACTCCGCAGTACCTTGCGGATCTTATGAGCTGGGGAGCAATCGGCGCACGTACCACCGAGTCGCAGGTTCACCGTGAGCTGGCCTCAGGCCTGTCTTGCCCGGTTGGCTTTAAAAACGGCACCGACGGTACGATCAAAGTCGCCATTGACGCCATTAATGCAGCTGGGGCACCGCACTGCTTCCTGTCCGTGACCAAATGGGGTCATTCCGCCATCGTCAACACGAGTGGGAACGGCGACTGCCACATTATTTTGCGTGGCGGTAAAGAGCCTAACTACAGCGCGAAGCATGTAGAGGAGGTGAAGGCAGGCCTGGTGAAAGCGGGTCTTGAGCCACAGGTGATGATCGACTTCAGCCACGCCAACAGCAGTAAACAGTTTAAAAAGCAGATGGACGTTTCTGATGACGTTTGTGGTCAGATTGCCGGGGGTGAGAAGGCTATCATCGGCGTGATGATTGAAAGCCATCTGGTGGAAGGTAACCAAAATCTGGAGAGTGGCGAACCGCTGGTCTACGGCAAAAGCGTCACCGATGCCTGCATTGGCTGGGAAGATACCGAAGTGGCGCTGCGCAAGCTTGCCGCTGCGGTAAAAGCTCGTCGCGGCTAATCGCTTGTTTTCATAAATAAAAAAGGCGTGGTAAGCACCACGCCTTTTTTTATGGGCGGCGAATTACTTCGCTTTACCCTGGTTGGCTACCGCTGCGGCTTTGGCTGCGATTTCGTCAGCGTTGCCCAGGTAGTAACGTTTCAGCGGTTTGAAGTTCTCATCAAACTCATAAACCAGCGGCACGCCGGTAGGGATGTTCAGCTCGAGGATCTCATCTTCGCTCAGGTTATCCAGATATTTAACCAGCGCACGCAGGGAGTTGCCGTGAGCCGCAACGATGACGCGCTCGCCGGATTTCATACGTGGCAGAATGGACTCATTCCAGAACGGCGTTACGCGGTCGATGGTCAGCGCCAGGCTTTCGGTGGTTGGCAGCTCGCTATCGGTTAATTTAGCGTAACGTGGATCGTGGCCAGGGAAGCGCTCGTCGTCTTTAGACAGCTCAGGAGGGGTGATCGCGAAGCCGCGACGCCACTGTTTAACCTGCTCGTCACCGTATTTTTCAGCGGTTTCAGCTTTGTTCAGACCCTGCAGGGCACCGTAGTGGCGCTCGTTCAGTTTCCAGGATTTCTCGACCGGCAGCCAGGCCTGGTCCAGTTCATCGAGGATGTTCCACAGGGTGTGGATGGCACGTTTCAGCACAGAAGTGTAAGCGAAGTCGAAGGTGAAACCTTCATCCTTCAGCAGCTTACCCGCGGCTTTGGCTTCGGTACGCCCTTTATCAGACAGATCAACGTCATACCAACCGGTGAAGCGGTTTTCGTTGTTCCACTGGCTTTCGCCGTGACGAACCAGAACCAGCTTAGTAACAGCCATAATTTACTCCTTAATGAGCCTGGGGTTAATGATAACAATTATCATTATATTGCCGAGCGATAAGGCTCGGCAATGATAAACGTTTAACATAGCGAAAAAGCGCGTGGAGTGTAAGGTGGTTGTAAAAGGTTGTTATATTTTTGGCGTGATTTGGCGGTAAAGTCAGCGATTTGGTGAGATATTGCCCTTAATGAAAAGGGCAACAAATTTTAATGAGGCAAAAACTGGTATTCCGTGATGCTGAGGTATGTTTCTCCCGGCTTTAACCAGCAGTCCGGCTGCGGCCATTCCGGATGGTTTGGGCTGTCCGGTAAGAATCCGCTTTCCAGCGCCACACCATTCCAGTCGCTGTAGTTTTGCCCGTCGCGCGCTGGCGTACCCGCCAGGTAATTGCCGCTGTAGCATTGTAGCGCCGGTGCCGTCGTATAGACCGCCATTTCCAGCTCGCCGTCCGCTGACCAGACCTGGGCCACCGGCTGGCTGAGATCGCCTTTTGCCTGCAGCAGGAACGCGTGATCATAGCCTTTGGTGGCCTGCTGATCGGCATCGCTCAGGAAATCCTGTCCGATGGGTTTCGGCTCACGGAAGTCGAAGCTGGTACCGTCCACTTTTTTCAGGCCATCGGTGGGCAACCCGCTGGAATCAACCGGCAGGTAGCTGTCGGCCATCAGTTGAAGCCGATGCTGACGAACGTCGTTCTGAGCGTTGTCCAGATTGAAGTAGGCATGGTTAGTGAGATTGACCGGGCAGGGCTTATCGACGGTGGCACGAAGCTTAATACTGATGCGGTTATCTTCCGTCAGGGCGTAACGGGCCGTCGCGCGGAGTTTGCCGGGGAAACCCTGGTCCCCGTCGCATGAGTCCAGCTCGTAAATCACTTCCTGCTCATTTTGTACGGCAATACGCCAGCGGCGCTTGTCGAAGCCTTCCGGCCCACCGTGTAGCTGGTTTTCACCCTGGTTAATGTCTAGCTGAAGAGTCTCGCCGCTGACGGTGAGTTTCCCTCCCGCAATACGGTTAGCGTAACGCCCCACGGTCGCGCCCATAAAGGCGCTTTGCTGCAGATAGTGTTCCGGCGAAGCGCAGCCCAGCAGCGTCTCCCGCACGCTGCCGTCTTTAAGCGGCACGCGGCAGGAAAGCAAAGTCGCGCCCCAGTCCATCAGCGTGATCGCCATCCCTGCGCTGTTACGCAGGGTGATAAGACGAAACGGCTGGCCGTCCGGCGCCAGCTTCGGGGTCTCTTTTAGCATTGACCCGCTCCTTCGGAGGCTTTGCAAACGTAGAAGGTTTCTTTAATACCTGTTTTGCTCTCGTATTGTTCTTCCACCGCCTGCTTAACGGCCGGGACAAGGTCTTCAGGCACCAGCGCGACAATGCAGCCCCCAAAACCGCCGCCGGTCATGCGTACGCCGCCTTTCTCACCAATCGTGGCTTTGATGATGTCCACGAGGGTATCAATCTGCGGCACGGTAATTTCGAAGTCATCGCGCATGGAGGCGTGTGACTCGGCCATCAGCTGCCCCATGCGAACAAGATCGCCTTTCGCCAGCGCGTCAGCCGCTTCCACGGTACGGATATTTTCGGTCAGCACGTGACGAACGCGTCTGGCAACGATGGGATCCAGCTCGTGCGCCACTTCATTGAATTTTGCCAGCTCGACGTCACGCAGCGTTTTTTGGCTAAAGAAGCGGGCGCCGGTTTCGCACTGTTCGCGGCGGGTATTGTATTCGCTGCCAACCAGCGTGCGCTTAAAGTTGCTGTTGACGATCACCACCGCGGCGCCTTTTGGCATCGAAACGGCTTTTGTGCCGAGAGAACGGCAGTCGATCAGCAGCGCGTGATCTTTCTTACCAAGGGCGGAAATCAGCTGGTCCATGATGCCGCAGTTGCAGCCGACAAACTGGTTCTCTGCTTCCTGGCCGTTGAGCGCCAGCTGTGCGCCATCAAGAGGCAGATGGTAAAGATGTTGGAACACTTTGCCTACCGCCACTTCCAGCGACGCAGAAGAGCTTAGTCCAGCACCTTGCGGCACGTCGCCGCTTATCACCATATCCACGCCGGAAAAGTTTTTATCACGTTTTTGCAGATGCTTCACCACGCCGCGGACATAGTTTGCCCACTGCTGCGTTTCGTGCTTCACAATGGGCGCATCCAGCGAGAAGCTGTCCTGCTGGTTGTCATAATCAGCGGCGATGACCCGCACGGTGCGGTCATCTCGTTTCGCGCAGCTGATAACCGTCTGGTAATCGATGGCGCAGGGCAGCACAAAACCGTCGTTGTAATCGGTATGTTCGCCAATCAGGTTAACGCGGCCCGGAGCCTGAATGGTGTGGGTTGCCGGGTAGCCAAATTGTTCAGCAAACAGACGCTGGGTTTTCTCTTTCAGACTCATAATGACGCTCCTGACTGGCGGAAATGGATATCACTGACGGCACGCAAGCGTTCTGCGGCTTGCTCTGCGGTTAAATCTCGCTGCGTTTCAGCCAGCATTTCATAGCCGACCATAAACTTACGCACCGTGGCGCTGCGTAGCAGCGGCGGGTAGAAATGGGCATGAAGTTGCCAGTGCTGGCTGTCCTCACCGTTAAACGGTGCGCCGTGCCAGCCCATGGAGTAAGGGAAAGAGCACTGGAACAGGTTGTCATAGCGGCTGGTGAGCTTTTTCAGCGCCAGTGCCAGGTCAGTACTTTGTTCTGCGCTTAGGTCGGTGATACGCAGGACGTGTGTTTTGGGCAGCAGCAGCGTTTCGAACGGCCAGGCAGCCCAGTAAGGGACGACTGCCAGCCAATGTTCGGTTTCAACCACGGTGCGGCTACCGTCCGCCTGTTCACGCTGCACATAGTCCAACAGCATAGGCGTGCCCTGGTGGGCGAAATATTCACGTTGTTGGTAATCTTCACGGGCGACCTCGTTAGGCAAAAAGCTGTTCGCCCAAACCTGTCCATGAGGATGTGGGTTGGAGCAGCCCATGGCCGTGCCTTTATTTTCGAAGACCTGAACCCACGGGTATGTCTGCCCCAGCTCGGCGGTTTGCTGTTGCCAGGTTTTTACCACTTCTTCCAGAGCAGGAATGGAAAGCTCCGGCAGCGTTTTACTGTGATCGGGAGAGAAGCAGATAACCCGGCTGGTACCCCGCGCGCTTTCGCAACGCATCAGTGGGTCATGGCTGGTGGGTGCATCGGGCGTGTCCGTCATCAGCGCGGCGAAATCGTTGGTAAAAACGAAAGTGCCGGCGTAATCAGGGTTTTTATCCCCGGTGACGCGCGTGTTGCCGGGGCAGAGAAAACAGTCCGGATCGTGAGCCGGGAGTTTCTCTTGCGCTGGCGTTTCCTGCGCGCCCTGCCAGGGACGCTTCGCCCGATGTGGCGAAACCAGAATCCATTGACCCGTTAGGGGGTTATAGCGGCGATGCGGATGATCGACCGGGTTAAACTGCTCCATCACATATCCTTAGTCTTCATAACCTTGGGGGTGGCGTGACTGCCAGCGCCAGGTATCGTCTGCCATTTCTTGCAGCGTACGGCTGACACGCCAGTTGAGTTCTTTATCGGCTTTGGTGGCGTCTGCCCAGTAGGCAGGCAGGTCGCCATCGCGACGCGGTGCAAAGTGGTAGTTCACCGGCTTGCCGCAGGCTTTGCTGAACGCGTTCACAACGTCAAGTACGCTGCTGCCGACGCCCGCGCCGAGGTTGTAAATATGGACGCCAGGCTTGCCGTTCAGCGCCTGCATAGCGGCGACGTGACCGTCGGCGAGATCCATCACGTGGATGTAATCACGCACGCCAGTGCCGTCTTCGGTTGGGTAATCGTTACCAAAGATAGCCAGCGAGTCGCGGCGGCCTACGGCAACCTGTGCAATGTAAGGCATCAGGTTGTTAGGGATACCCTGCGGATCTTCACCCATGTCGCCTGACGGATGCGCACCAACCGGGTTGAAATAGCGCAGTAGCGCAACGCTCCAGTTCGGCTGTGCTTTCTGCAGGTCGGTAAGAATTTGTTCAACCATCAGCTTGCTTTGGCCATAAGGGCTGGCAGGTTTGCCGGTAGGGAAGCTTTCTACGTAAGGGATTTTGGGCTGGTCGCCGTATACGGTGGCGGAGGAGCTAAAGATGAAGTTAGTGACATTTGCCGAGCGCATGGCGGAGATGAGCTTCAGGGTGCCGGTAACGTTATTGTCGTAATATTCCAGCGGCTTATTCACCGATTCACCGACGGCTTTCAGGCCGGCAAAATGGATGACGGCATCAATACGATGGTCACGGAAAACCTCTGCCAGCAGCGCTTCGTCGCGAATATCGCCGTCGATGAACAGCGGGTGCTTACCGCCGAGGCGTTCAATCTCCGGCAGTACGCTGCGCTTGCTGTTGCACAAGTTGTCGAGGATCACTACGTCGTGCTCGTTTTGCAGTAACTGCACGCAGGTATGACTTCCAATGTAACCGCTACCACCTGTAACCAGAACTCTCATTTTTCGCTCCATATAGCCTATGGGTTAAGATAACCATAGCATAACAGAGAGCCGAAAAATGTGATATGTGCTAGATTAGTGGTATCGTTTACACAGCATTGCTTACCGTAAATAAAAGGGGCGTAACGCATTGTAAAACAAATACGTAAAGAAGAAAGCGTGCGTCTATTCCGAAAGTCTGCGTGTGGCAGTCAATGAAAAAGGCGCCGTAGCGCCTTAAAGGATTATGCGGGAAGAATGTTTTCTATCCGGTAGCCGTACTTATTCCCCTCCGGCACAAAGGTTAGCCGATGGGTAATGCATTGCGGTGCATCTTCGGCATGGTGAGAAACAAACAGCAGCTGTGTTTCCCCTTCGCCAATCAAAATGTCGACAAAGCGGCGTATCAGCTGCCGGTTCAGGGGATCCAGCCCTTGCAGAGGCTCATCCAGGATAAGCAGCGTCGGGTGTTTAACCAGCGCGCGGGCAATTAACGCCAGGCGCTGCTGGCCCCACGAGAGGCTGTGGAAAGGAGCGTCGGCGGTGGCGTTATCCATCCCCAGCATGTTCAGCCATTCTCGGGTCAGCTTTTGCTGGCGATCTGAAACCGCCTGATAAATCCCAATCGAGTCGAAATAGCCCGAAAGAATAACGTTACGAACGGTGGTGCTAACCCGGTAGTCCAGGTGCAGGCTGCTGCTGACATAGCCGATGTGTTTCTTGATATCCCAAATCGTTTCACCGCTGCCGCGACGGCGGCCAAACAGCGTCAGATCGTTGCTATAGCCCTGAGGATGATCGCCGGTGATCAGGCTGAGCAATGTCGACTTTCCGGCGCCGTTAGGCCCTACAATCTGCCAGTGTTCGCCTGGGTTAACCGTCCAGCTAAGCTTGTGCAGGATGGGGCTATCGTTGTATTCCACCACGCCGTCTTTGAGCACAATTCGCGGTTGATGCTCGGGCAGGGTATAGCGGGCCGAGGGATCGTCTGCCTCCGGGAGCGCCACGCCAGCCAGCTTTTCGCTATGGGCTAATTGCGCGATAAGCGCCTGTTCCAGCAGGGCCTGCTTTTCACCGCTTTCCGTCAGCGTGCAGTCTGCCAGCACGCCGGCAAATTGAACAAAATCCGGGATCTCATCGAAGCGGTTGAGCACCAGCACCAGGGTATAGCCCTGAGCGCTCAGCTGTGCCAGTAGCTCTGCCAGCTGCTGGCGAGATTTCACGTCCAGCCCGTCGAACGGCTCATCAAGGATCAGCAGCTCCGGCTCCGACATCAGCGCCTGGCAAAGCAGCGCTTTGCGCGTTTCACCCGTCGACAGATATTTGAAACGACGAGTGAGTAAATGTTCAATGCCAAACAGCGTAGCAAGTTCGCGGCTGCGGGCTTCGTCCACGACCTCATCCTGGATGATTTCTGAGGTGGTGCGGCCGGTGTCATCTTCGTCGACGCTCAGCATATCGGTGTTATTGCGCTGCCATTCGTCGCTGACCAGCTTTTGCAGTTGTTCAAAAGAGAGGTGGGCGATACGGGTGAAGTCGCAGCGGCGTTCGCCTTTCATTACCGGCAGGCTGCCGGCCAGGGCGCGAGCAAGGGCAGATTTTCCGCTGCCGTTAGCACCGACAAACGCCCAGCTCTCGCCGGCGCGCAGAGTAAGATTGTTCAGGGTAAGGGTTTTTGTGTCGCTAAGGTGAAACGTACCTTGCGAAATTTGCAACGCAGACATGTTTTATCCCATTTTTTGCAGCGATAAGGCTACAGGAATACGACCTGTCCGCGTCGATGTCAATGAGAACGCTGCTTTTAGCAGAGTGTGGCGACGATCACCCGATCTGCATTGAAATATGCTGTGACCTCAGCACCTTCCGCCAGCGCCTGCTGCTCGACGTGGAGATTCGGCAGGGTCGCACAAAGCGTCTGGCCGTCGGCAAGCTGAACCAGGACTTCGGTTTGCTCTTTACCCTGCTCAATGCTGCTGATTTTGCCCGGCAGCTGGTTATCTGCATTTCCTGCCGCACTGGCATCCGCGGCGATGTCTATCCACGGCGCTTTAATCAGCACCAGAACTTCTTTGCCTTCGTTCAGCCCCAGCCGCTCTGCACTTTGGCGGGTAATCGCCGCTTTCAGGCGAGTTTCACCGTCAGCCAGCAGAATATCGACGTGCTGCTGAACCTGTTCGTCATCGCGTTTGAGCACGGTGCCAAACAGCTGGTTGCGGGCGCTGGTTTGCAGTGAAAAGCGGGAAATGGCGGCAAGCAGGCTGTCCAGCGGCAGGGCATCATCCTGCAAAACGTCGAACGCTTTTTGCTGAATTTGCGCCAGCAGGTCGTAGAGCTGAATAAGGCGCTCGCCGTAGCGGGTGAGCACTGCGCCGCCGCCGCCTTTGCCGCCGGTAGCACGGTCGACCAGGCTTGATTCTGCCAGCTGGTTCATTTCGTTAATGGCATCCCAGGCGCTTTTGTAACTGATGCCTGCCAGTTTCGCACCCTGACTAATGGAACCTGTGTGGCGGATTTGTTTAAGCAGCGCAATACGTCGCGGGTCGGCGAACAGCCGTTGCTGGAGTTTCAGCGTTAACAAAATTTCAGCTTGCATGGTCTCTCCGTGCCAGAAAAACCCTTATTTTCCTCTATTGTGCCGATCCGGGCAAATGGCACAAAAGGAGAGTGCGTTTTTCGCAACTGCCGCTAGAATAATCATTCTCGCTTTTGCCGGAGGCAACTATGTTCGAGTTATTGAAAAGCCTGGTGTTTGCCGTGGTCATGGTGCCGGTTGTGATGGCAGTGATCCTGGGTCTTATCTATGGATTGGGTGAAGTGTTTAACGTCTTTTCAAAAGTCGGTCATCGCGACCAACAGCCGAAACAGCATCACTGATTCCCTGAAAGCCCGGCACTCGCCGGGCTTTCTCTTTCTGCCGTATTAGCCCCGCACACGCCGTCTTTCTGTTGATCTCAGTCAAGAACTTTAAAGCCCTTCTCCTTTCTGCCGATAAATTCTGTATCTTCCGCATGGCAATCGTTATATTTCAGGTTACATAACGAAACAAACGGAGTGAAAACATGAAACAACGTTGGGTACGCCTCGCCCTGGGCGCGGCTTTATCGGTTTCTCTGGCAGGCCAGGCGCTGGCTGAGGGGAACAAAATTACCGTCTTTGCGGCGGCATCGTTAACCAATGCGATGCAGGATATTGCGGCGCAGTATCAGAAAGAGAAGAAGGTTGAGGTTGCCTCTTCCTTTGCGTCTTCTTCTACTCTGGCTCGCCAGATTGAAGCCGGGGCACCTGCCGATCTGTTTATTTCTGCCGATCAGAAATGGATGGATTATGCTGTTGAGAAAGACACCATCAAAACGGATACCCGTGAGACGCTGCTGGGCAACAGCCTGGTGGTGGTCGCCCCGACTGCCAGCAAGCAGGGTGAAATCACCATTGACGCGAAAACTGACTGGGCCTCGCTGTTAAAAGGCGGTCGTCTGGCGGTAGGCGATCCTGACCACGTGCCTGCGGGGATTTACGCCAAAGAAGCGCTGCAAAAACTGGGCGCGTGGGACACCTTATCCAGTAAACTTGCCCCTGCTGAAGACGTTCGCGGTGCGCTGGCTCTGGTTCAGCGTGACGAAGCCCCGCTGGGTATTGTTTACGGCTCTGATGCCGTGGCCGGAAAAGGCGTGAAAGTTGTGGGCACCTTCCCGGAAGATTCCCACAAGAAGGTGGAATACCCGATTGCGATCGTTAAAGGCCACGATAACCCGTCAGTGACCGCGTTCTATAGCTATCTGAAAGGACCGGAAGCGGCGAAAGTCTTCCAAAAATACGGATTTACGACGAAACAATGATATTGAGCGATCCCGAATGGCAGGCGGTGCTGCTAAGCCTAAAAGTGTCATCTATTGCGGTACTGTTTAGCCTTCCCATCGGGATCTTCTTTGCCTGGGTACTGGTGCGTTGCCGTTTCCCGGGCAAAGCCCTGCTCGACAGTCTGATTCATCTTCCTTTAGTCCTGCCGCCGGTGGTGGTGGGCTATCTGTTATTAGTCGCTTTTGGCCGTCGCGGGTTTATCGGCGCCTGGCTGTATGACTGGTTTGGCATTACCTTTGCCTTTAGCTGGCGTGGCGCGGTGCTGGCGGCGGCGGTCATGTCGTTCCCGCTGATGGTTCGTGCGATTCGCCTGGCGCTCGAAGGCGTTGATCTCCGTCTTGAACAGGCGGCAAGAACGCTGGGCGCAGGGCGCTGGCGTGTCTTCTGCACTATCACTTTACCGTTAACGCTGCCGGGTATTATTGCCGGTACCGTGCTGGCATTTGCCCGATCGCTCGGTGAGTTCGGCGCGACGATCACTTTCGTCTCCAACATTCCCGGTGAAACCCGAACGCTGCCATCGGCCATGTACACCCTGATCCAGACCCCCGGCGGTGAAAGCGCTGCCGCGCGTTTGTGCCTGATTGCTATTGTGCTGGCGATGGCTTCGCTGCTGGTGGCTGAGTGGCTGGCTCGAGTGAGCCGTAAACGTATGGGAGCGAGCTGATGCTGGAGCTTAACTTTATTCAAACGCTTGGCACGCATCGGCTGGAAATTAATGAAACCCTGCCGGGGCAGGGCATTACCGCCGTTTTTGGCGTGTCCGGTGCCGGGAAAACGTCATTAATCAATGCTATCAGCGGGCTGACTCGTCCAGAACAGGGGCGCATCGTCCTCAATGACCGTGTCCTTACGGACGCGGAAAAACAGCTTTATCTGCCGCCAGAAAAACGCCGGGTTGGCTATGTATTCCAGGATGCGCGACTGTTTCCGCATTACCGGGTTCGCGGCAATTTAAAATACGGAATGGCAAAAAGTATGGCAGGCCAGTTTGACAAGCTGGTGGCGCTGCTCGGCATCGAAGATTTGCTGGAACGCTTCCCGTGGAGCCTGTCCGGGGGCGAAAAGCAGCGAGTTGCCATTGGCCGCGCGCTGTTAACCGCGCCTGAGCTATTGCTGCTGGATGAGCCGCTGGCCTCGCTGGACATCCCCCGTAAACGCGAGCTGCTACCTTATCTCCAGCGTCTGGCGCGTGAGATTAATATCCCGATGCTCTATGTTAGCCATTCGCTGGAGGAGATTTTACATCTGGCGGATAAAGTCCTGGTGCTGGATGCGGGAAACGTGAAGGCGTTTGGCAACCTTGAAGAGGTGTGGGGCAGCAGCGTGATGCATCCCTGGTTGCCCAAGGAGCAGCAAAGCAGCGTGCTGAAAGTCACCGTGCTGGAACACCATCCGCATTACGCTATGACGGCGCTGGCGCTGGGCGACCAGCATCTGTGGGTCAATAAGCTCGACAAGCCGGTGCAGGCCCCGCTGCGTATTCGCATTCAGGCTTCTGACGTATCGTTGGCATTGCAGCCGCCGGTTAACAGCAGTATTCGTAACGTGCTGCGGGCTAAGGTTGCTCAGTGCTTTGATGACGAGGGGCAGGTAGAGGTTCAGCTTGAAGTGGGTTCCCGTACCTTGTGGGCGCGCATCAGCCCCTGGGCCCGGGATGAACTGGCGGTGAAACCCGGTCAGTGGCTGTATGCGCAGGTGAAAAGCGTGTCGATTACGGCCTGATTACAGCACGTATTTGTACAGCGTTTCGGCGATGCCGGTTTCGAGATTGGTACCGATGGTCATATCGGCACGCGATTTTATCGCCTCGTCCGCATTACCCATCGCGACGCCCATCCCGGCGCTTTCCAGCATGCTCAGATCGTTATAGTTATCGCCAAAAGCAATCACTTGATCCATCGACAGTCCCTGAGACTCAACCCACTGAGCCAGTCGTGCGCCTTTGCTGTTGCCTCGCTGGGCAACGTCAACCTGATCGTGCCAGGACCATTCGCAGGAGAGATCCAGCTCGCGCTCTACCTCCGTGGTAAACTGCTTGAGCTTAGGAATGTCTGAGTCCGTCAGGGCGAATTTCCAGATAGCCTTCACGTCCTGAGCGGCTTCTTTAAGGGAAGGCACGCTGCGGAACACCGGGCGCTGGGTTTCAGGCAATGATTGTGCCCAGTTTTGAGTTCGGGCTACGTGGGCTTTCACGTGCTCCGAGCTTTCCAGATAAAGCATCGCATCGTCGACGTACATCAGGCCATGTACGCGGTGAGCGGTGAGCAAATCTACCATTTGCGCAGCTTGGTCTGGGCGAAGGGGATCGGAGGCCAGAACCTTTTTTGCATGATAATCATACAAATAAGTGCCATTGCAGCAAATTGCAGGTGTATCTAACGCCAGTGCCTGATAAAAAGGATGTATGGCGACATGATGGCGACCCGTCACGATCACCACTTTCACTCCCGCCTCGCGGGCGCGGTGAAGGGCCGTAATGGACTCCGGAAGAATCGTTTTTTGCGGGGTCAGCAGGGTGCCGTCGAGATCGAGAGCGATTACGCGATAACTCATTTAGGGTTCCAGTCATTATTCATAAGGTTTGTTCCGATGGTACACCGCTCGCGCTGAAGCGCAAAATAGCGAGCGGCCTGGGGCTCACCTTATGATTATTACTTACGACGTCAGGAGGAAAGTAAACGCATGAAACAGACAGTCTATACCGCCAGCCCGGAAAGCCAGCAGATCCACGTTTGGACGCTGCACGCCAGCGGTGAAATGACCCTTGTACAGGTGGTGGATGCTCCAGGGCAGGTTCAGCCGATGGTCATTAGCCCGGATAAACGTTTTCTGTACGTTGGCGTGCGTCCTGAGTTTCGCGTCATCGCTTACCGCATTACGCCGGATGATGGCTCCCTGACGGAAGCGGGCGTCGCCCCGCTGCCGGGCAGTCCAACCCATATTTCTACCGACCGTAAAGGCCGCTTCCTGTTCAGTGCCTCGTACAATGCAGCAAACGTTGCGGTGATAAGCCTTGAAAACGATGGCCTGCCGGGCGAAACCGTTGATGTGGTCGACGGGCTGGACGGCTGCCACTCGGCGAACATCTCTCCGGATAACCGCACGCTCTGGACGCCGGCCCTGAAGCAGGATCGTATTTGCCTGTTCACGCTGTCCGAAGACGGCAAGCTGGTGGCACAAACGCCTGCTGAGGTGACGACGGTTGAGGGCGCAGGCCCACGCCATATGGCGTTTCATCCGAACCAGCAGTATGCGTACTGCGTTAACGAGCTGAACAGCACCGTTGATGTCTGGGAACTGCGCGACCCGCACGGCAAAATCGAATGCGTTCAGACGCTGGACTTTATGCCGCCAGGCTTCTCCGGGACCCGCTGGGCTGCGGATATCCATATCACGCCGGATGGCCGCCACCTGTATGCCTGTGACCGTACCGCCAGTATTATCACCGCGTTCAGCGTTTCCGAAGACGGTAGCGTGCTGAACATCGAAGGTTATCAGCCAACGGAAGAGCAGCCTCGCGGCTTCAACGTTGACCATAGCGGTAAGTTCCTGGTGGCCGTCGGGCAGAAATCCCATCATGCGGCCGTGTATAAAATTAATGGTGAGCAGGGGCTGCTGGAAGAAAAAGGCCGCTATGCAGTCGGGCAGGGCCCTATGTGGGTTGTGATTCACGCGCACTGATTGTCAGACATAAAAAAAACCTCGCCGCGGCGAGGTTTTTTCTTACTGAGTTAAAAATTACTTCTCTTCGACGACCGGGCTACCTAAACCGCGGTTATTGAACTCCCACATGCGGTTGAAGCTTGGGTCATTCAGATCGCGTTTGATCGCGCCCTTATCGTCTTTGGTGCCAACGTTGCCTGCGAATGGACGCTTAGACTCCAGCGCATCGCCCCACGGTTTAGCCGTGTTGAAACCTTCGTTGATCACGCTGTCGCGGATAACAACCTGGCCATTCGCGGCCTGGCCGTTTTCACCGGCTAAATCCCATGAGCGGCCCAGTTGAGCGTCACCGGCTGCGGTAAAGCGGCTGTTTGTCGCCAGGAAGCCGTAGTAGATGTTTGGCAGGGTTGCTGGTGCGAACACATAGCCTTCTTTGGTACGGCTGTTCACCAGGCGGAAATCGGTGTTATCGAACACCACAGCGCCACGGCCTGCGACCACATCCACATCACCTTCGATATAGCTGTTGGTCACCAGCGTGCGCGGCTGGCGGTTGGTCAGCATGCGGTTCTGAACGTCGCTGTTGGTGACGAAGAAGGTATTCTGGCGGCCCAGCAGGTGAACGTTGTTCAGCTGCGTTTTATCGCCATCGCTGCGCAACGCCACGGCCTGGTGGTTACCGGCATCCACGCTGTCACCCAGGGTGTTCTGAATAGTCAGGTTCTGGAGCTGCAGACCATTATTTTGCGACCAAACTGCGGCGGAACACATCACGCCCACGGTCGCGCTACGGCGGCTCTGGCAGCTGTCAAACATGTACCATGCCGGTTTCCCAGGCATGTATTTACCCGCCGGGTTAACGGTGCGGCGCCACGTTGCCGGGTCGGTTTCGGAGTCCAGCGTCAGGCCAATTTTAACATCGTCTGCATTACCTGAAGTCCCGTACAGCGTTACGCTCCCGGAGGCGGCCGGAATATACACGGTACCTTCATATTCACCCGGCATAATGGCGATATAAAGTCGGGAGCTGCTGTGCTTGATAATCGCTGCATCGACGGCGGCCTGAATTGACGTGTGGGTTACCCCGGCTGTGCCAGCAGGGCCAACCACGAAATCAGGTTGCTGAGGAGTACGAATCGAGGATGGCGTCCACGCGGCTTCATTTGGGTTCATTGATGTGAAGTAGCGTGCAGCCACAAAATTCTGCGCTTCGTCAGCCGCCAGGATCGGGCGGGACTGGGTTCCTGGCGCCACCTGAGTAGACGGTTTGTCCTGGGGTGGGGTTGAGCTACATGCACTCAGCGCCACGGCGAAAGCCAGGGCTGCGGCGCGACGAGAAACCGATAATGTGTTCAAGGTTGCTCCTTGCTGTACGGTGGAATAGAGGGTTATTTCAAAACCTGCTTTTTATACTAAGTTGAGCGAAACGGGAAGCCGATTTGTGCAAATCGGCTTCAGAAAGAGGGAAGAGGGCATTATCCGATGATGAAAAGGGCGTGGTTAATCTTTTTCTACGGTGTACTGGCCGTCTTTCTTGCGAATAATATATTTGTGGTCACTGTCGCAGGAGACGGTGAGCGAGCCGCCAAAAGCGGCCGGGTAAACGCTGTTCACGGTATCGCACTGGTAGCCCGCCTGGCGAATCACCGACTGTGATTCCGCCTTGAGCTGCGGTGAACCCGTATCGGCAAAGACACTTCCCGCCATCAGGCAGAAGCTGAGTACAACGATTCTCTTCATTTTCTGTCTCTCTGTGATGTGAAACTGGTGCAATGTTAATCGGCAGCGAGACGGGGAGGGATTAATAACTTAACGGAATTTATTTGTATAAATTAATTCCAGAAAAAGATTACTCAGCAAAGGCAGAAGGCTGGCAAAGTACACCAGCCAGAGAGCGTTGGGGATTAGCTATATAAGGTAGTTATTGAAGCGCTACCTAAGGTATGGAAGTGAACGTTAAAGCCGACCATCGCGCCGGATGCGCCCTCATCAACGTCAATCTTTTCCACATCCAGCGCGTGCACGGTAAAAATATAGCGGTGCGTTTCGCCCTTCGGCGGCGCCGCGCCGCCGTAGCCAGTTTGGCCAAAATCGGTTCGGGTCTGGATGGCATTACCGGGTAAAGCCACCAGACCTGAACCCGATCCCTGAGGCAGCACGCGCGTTTCTGCCGGCAGGTTTGCCACAATCCAGTGCCACCAGCCCGAGCCGGTAGGTGCGTCGGGGTCGTAGCAGGTCACGACAAAGCTTTTTGTCCCGGACGGTACGGCGTCCCATTCCAGGTGAGGAGACAAATTATCCCCTTCATAGCCCATCCCGTTAAAGACATGACGCGGAGGCAGCTTTTCACCGTCGCGAATATCCTGAGAGATCAGTTTCATCAACCCTCCTCAATCCGTATTTGACCCGCTCAGTCTAGTATAGACGGGGGCGTTCGCCGAATATTACGGCTTGAAAAACGCAGGATTTGCTACCGCCCGTGCAACAGCGGTCATCAACTTGTCCAGCTGCGCGGGGCTGATGACATAAGGCGGCATCAGGTAAATCAGGCGACCAAACGGACGGATCCAGACGCCCTGTTCGACAAAGAAACGCTGTAAAGCCGCCATGTCGACCGGCCTGTGCGTTTCCACAACACCGATTGCGCCCAGAACGCGAACATCGGCAACGTGCTCGCTCGCGGCCAGTGGCAGCAGGCCTTCCTGCAGCTGATGCTCGATAGCCTGAACCTGCTGCTGCCAGTCTCCATCTTCCAGCAGCGCCAGGCTTTCGCAGGCAACCGCGCAGGCGAGAGGATTCCCCATAAACGTTGGGCCATGCATAAAGCATCCGGCTTCACCGTTGCTGATGGTTTCCGCAACGTGACGGGTGGCAAGCGTTGCGGAGAGCGTCATCGTGCCGCCGGTCAATGCTTTTCCCAGACACATAATATCCGGTGAAATATCCGCGTGGTCGCAGGCAAACAGTTTTCCGGTGCGGCCAAAGCCCGTTGCAATTTCGTCGGCAATCAGCAAGATTCCTTCCCGATCGCACATGCGGCGGATGCGACGTAGCCATTCAGGATGGTAGAAACGCATTCCCCCGGCTCCCTGTACTACCGGCTCCAGAATAATCGCAGCAATCTCTTCCCGATGTGCGGCCATCAGGCGTGCAAACGGAACCATGTCCATCTCGTTCCACTCATCGCCAAACCTACACTGCGGAGCCGGAGCAAACAGATGTTCAGGCAAATAGCCCTGCCACAGGCTATGCATAGAGTTATCGGGATCGCAGACCGACATCGCGCCAAAAGTATCGCCGTGATAGCCGTTCCGGAAGGTCAGGAAGCGCTGGCGCGGCTGGCCTTTTGCATGCCAGTACTGCAGCGCCATTTTCATGGCGACCTCGACGGCCACTGAACCGGAATCGGCCAGAAACACGCAATCCAACGGCGCGGGCGTCATCGCCACCAGCTTGCGGCAAAGCTCAACGGCAGGCGGGTGGGTGATTCCGCCAAACATCACGTGCGACATGCTGTCTATCTGGGCCTTCATCGCCTGATTCAGGCGCGGGTGATTGTAGCCATGAATGGTGGCCCACCAGGAAGACATGCCGTCCACAAGCAAACGTCCATCTTCCAGCTGCAATTCGCAGCCGGCTGCCGCGACTACGGGGTAAACCGGCAGCGGTTGGCTCATTGAAGTGTAAGGGTGCCAGATATGTCGTTGGTCGAATGCTAAATCAGCAGGGCTCATAGGGTGACTTGTAAACCATTTGAAAAACATTTAGGTTTACAATTATAACGTCAATCGATTCACTATAACACCCCTTTGGAGAGGCCCCATGGCTCACCACGCACGCTGGACACTGTCGCAGGTCACTGCTTTATTTCAAAAACCTTTGCTGGATCTGCTGTTTGAAGCCCAGCAGATCCACCGCAAACATTTCGATCCGCATCAGGTACAGGTCAGTACCTTACTGTCGATTAAAACCGGCGCCTGCCCGGAAGACTGTAAATACTGTCCGCAGAGCGCACGCTATAAAACCGGTCTTGAGTCCGAGCGCCTGATGGAAGTTGAGCAGGTTCTGGCGTCTGCTCGTAAGGCAAGAAACGCAGGGTCGACCCGTTTCTGTATGGGCGCGGCCTGGAAAAACCCGCATGAGCGCGATATGCCCTATCTTGAGCAGATGGTGCAGGGCGTTCGTGCCATGGGACTGGAAACCTGTATGACGCTCGGTACGCTGACCAATGAACAGGCGCAGCGTCTGGCATCGGCAGGGCTGGACTATTACAACCATAATCTGGACACCTCACCGGAATTCTACGGCAATATCATCACCACCCGTACCTATCAGGAGCGTCTTGATACCCTCGATAAAGTGCGTGATGCGGGGATCAAAGTCTGCTCCGGCGGCATCGTCGGGCTGGGCGAAACCGTGACCGACCGGGCGGGTCTGCTGCTGCAGCTAGCCAATCTACCCATCCCGCCGGAAAGCGTGCCGATTAACATGCTGGTAAAAGTGAAGGGCACGCCGTTGGCGGATAACGAAGACGTGGATGCCTTTGATTTTATTCGTACCATTGCCGTGGCGCGAATCATGATGCCAGCCTCTTACGTGCGCCTTTCAGCAGGCCGCGAACAAATGAGCGAGCAGACACAGGCGATGTGCTTTATGGCCGGGGCAAACTCCATCTTCTACGGCTGCAAACTGCTGACGACGCCAAACCCGGAAGAGGACAAGGATCTGCAGCTGTTCCGTAAGCTGGGGCTTAATCCGCAGCAAACCACCACCGAAATGGGGGATAACGAGCAGCAGCAACAGTTGGCAGGGCAGTTGCTGAACGCCGATACCGACAGTTACTACAACGCGGCGGCGGTATGAGCTGGCAGCAGCGAATCTCTGAAGCCTTAAGCGAACGGCGGGCGAGCGCAAGCTTCCGCACCCGGCAGGCCAATACGCTCGGAAACGGGCGTATTTTTTCGGCTAACGGGCGGGAGTATCTGAATTTTTCCAGCAATGATTATCTGGGGCTTAGCCACCATCCGCAGATTGTTGATGCATGGCAAAAAGGCGCGGCGCAGTTTGGCGTTGGCAGCGGTGGTTCCGGGCACGTGACCGGCTATAGCCGCGCGCATCAGGCGTTTGAAGAACAGCTGGCTGAATGGCTGGGGTTTGAGCGAGCGCTGTTGTTTATTTCAGGCTACAGCGCGAATCAGGCGGTGATCTCCGCGCTGGCGCAAAAAACGGATACGCTTATCGCCGATAAGCTTTGCCATGCCTCAATGATGGAGGCGGCGATGCAAAGTTCGGCCCAGCTGCGAAGATTCCATCATAACGACATTCCGGCGCTTGCGGCGCTGCTTAGTCAGGCGCATGACGGCGAACGGCTGATCTTTACCGAAGGTATTTTCAGCATGGACGGCGACAGCGCGCCGCTGGCTGAAATTGCACGTGTTGCCCATCAGGCCGGTGGCTGGTTGATGGTCGACGATGCGCACGGTATTGGCGTCCTGGGCGACGAAGGCCGCGGCAGCTGTCATCAGCAAAATATCAGCCCAGAGATTCTGGTCATTACGTTTGGCAAAGCGTTTGGCGGAAGCGGCGCTGCGGTTTTGTGCAGCCAGGAAACCGCCGACTATCTGCTGCAGTTTGCTCGTCATCTGATCTACAGCACCGCGATGCCGCCGGCGCAGGCCGTGGCGCTTCAGGCTGCCTTAACGGTTATTCGGCAGGGGGATGCCTACAGAGCTCGGCTCTCGGCGAATATCCAACGCTTTCGGCAAGGGGCTGCACAGCTTTCGCTGAGGCTTGCTGACTCCGGCAGCGCTATTCAGCCGTTAATTGTGGGAGAGAATCAGCGCACGCTGGATCTTGCTTCTCGTCTGCGAGAGCGTGGATTGTGGTTAACGGCCATTCGCCCTCCAACCGTGCCGCCCGGCAGCGCACGCCTGCGTATTACTCTCACGGCCGCCCATATATCACACGATATTGATGCACTGCTGGAGGCGCTTTATGACGAAACAGGTCGATAAGGCCGCTGTAGCCGCGGCGTTTGGCCGGGCTGCGGGAAGTTACGAGCGTTTTGCCGAGTTGCAGCGAGTCTGCGGCGATAACCTGCTGACAGAGGTGGCAGGCCGCCCCGCAGTCAGTGTGCTGGATGCAGGCTGCGGCACCGGTTGGTACAGCCGAATTTGGCGGGATAAAGGAAGCGAAGTTTTGGCGCTGGATATTTCGCAAGCGATGCTTGAGCAGTGCCAGCAAACCCAGTCGGCGCATCGTGTCCTTGAGGGCGATATCGAGTCTATTCCTCTGGCGAATGAACAAGTAGATCTGGCGTGGAGTAATCTTGCCGTTCAGTGGTGTAGCGATCTGCAGCAAGGCTTATCCGAACTTTACCGCGTGACAAAAACGGGTGGGTGCATTGCATTTACTACGCTTGCAGCAGGCTCACTGCCTGAACTGCACGAGGCCTGGCGCGGGATAGATGAACGGGCGCATGCCAATCAGTTTTTATCCGTGGCCGAGATTGAACAAGCGTGTCGGCCGTGGCGGTCCGTCGTCGCCAGCCGCACGGTCAGCCAGCGTTTTCCCGACGTCATGAGCGCCATGCGTTCGCTGAAAGGCGTTGGCGCGACACACCTGCATGAAGGCCGAAAAAACACGCTGATGACGCGCGGGCAACTAAAGCGGCTTAGCGAAACATGGCCCCGGCAGGATGGGCAATTTTCCCTCAGCTGGCAGATAGTTTTTGGAGTAATTGAACGTGATTAAAAAATGGTTTGTAACCGGGACAGACACCGAAGTTGGAAAGACCGTCGCCAGCTGTGCGCTACTGCAGGCGGCTAATGCCGCCGGGTATCGTTCGGTAGGCTATAAGCCCGTTGCCTCCGGCAGCGAAATGACGCCTGAGGGCATACGTAATAGCGATGCGTTAGCCTTACAGCGTAATGGCTCGGTTATGCTGCCATATGAGCAAATTAATCCGCTGGCTTTTATTGAACCGACCTCGCCACACATTATTAGCGTGGAAGAGCAGCGCCCCATTACGTTTTCTGCACTGTCTGAAGGGCTGGAAAACCTCACCAGCAAAGCCGACTGGATCCAGGTAGAAGGCGCGGGAGGCTGGTTTACGCCGCTCTCGGATACCACCACGTTTGCCGAGTGGGCCATTGGTGAGCAACTGCCGGTCATTCTGGTCGTTGGGGTGAAACTTGGTTGCATTAATCATGCAATGCTGACGGCGCAGGCCGTGTGTGCTGCGGGATTACCGCTTGTTGGCTGGATTGCAAACGGGGTTCAGCCAGCAGGCAAAAGGCACGCAGAATATCTTGCCACGCTTAAGCAGCGGCTGCCGGCACCTCTGCTGGGGGAGATCCCCTGGCTTGAGGGAATAAGCGATGAAACCCCGCTTGGTCATTATCTCGATCTCTCCGTCATTGCGCTATAAGCCTCAAGTCTGATGCAACAAAAGCCACGCTCGCAGCCGCGCTGCGGGCTGGCTCCCTCTTTAGTGCTTTCCTCATAAACAACGATTCTTCCCCACCGGCAAAGGGTATAGAGTATTTCATAGTTTAAGTTGTCATGTGACAACCTTTATGAGATGCTTTTTTAGCCGGAGGAAATATGGCAAGACAACGGCACCCGCAAAAAGAGATAGAGGCGGCACTAAGCTACGCCGAATTTCAGGGATGGCGGGTAAAAGAGGGGGGCGCTCACTGCTGGGGAAAGCTTTATTGCCCGTGGAATGATAAAGCCTGCCGCTGCGGAGAGTTTTGCATTAGCTGTGTCTGGAGCACGCCGCGAAACGCGCAGAACCATGCCAGGCAAATTCGCAGGCTTGTGGATGGGTGCGCAAACATAGCATCCCGCAGCGTGCTGCACTAACAAGGAGAACGTATCATGGCGGAATACACGTTTACGCTTATTTTCAACCTGCCTGATGGCCAGAAGGATCCTGAGCCGTGGGTTGGCGTACTGGGTGCCGGTGGGTGCGATGATGCTCTTATTGGTATAGGCGTAACGGGGCGCATCGCCCTGAACTTCACCCGTGAAGCTAACGGTGCCGAAGACGCGCTGCTTAGCGCGCTGAAGGAGGTCTCTCATATTATTCCAGGCGCGTCGTTGGTTGAAGCCGCACCTGACTTAGTTGGGCTGAGTGACGTAGCTGAACTGCTGGGCGTTTCTCGGCAGTATATTCGAAAAGTCATGGTCTCCCGCGAAGCGTTCCCGACGCCGGTACATGACGGAAAAACCGCACTGTGGAATCTCGAAACGGTTTTACATTGGATGAATAGCACCGGCGTGAAGGCGATACCTGCGCCGTTGCTGGATATTGCAAAAGTGACTCGCCAGTGCAACCTTCGCAGAGCATTGACCGCCCTGAATCCGGCATTTCAGGCGCGGCTGGCAAATCTGTAGCGCTGGAGAGTAGATGCGTTCAGGGCTCCAGCCAGCCCGCGACAAGCTTATCATCCAGCTGCGACACATGACCCTGAGCGATATTCCTGCCCTTGTGCAGCAGGCAAAATTTATCTGCTACCCGGCGTATAAACGACAGCCGCTGTTCAACCAGCAGAATCGTCAAGCCGAAGTCACGGTTTAAGCGCCGAATTAGATTACCCATCTCAGTGATAAACCGTTGACCACCGCCCAGGGTTGGTTCATCCAGTATCAGTAACTTTGGCTGTAGAACCAGCGCCCGGGCAAGCGCCAGCTGCTGTTGCATATCAACGTGGAGCTCGCCACTTTTTACCTGCCTCAGGCTATAGAGCTCCGGAAAAAGGTCATAGATAAGCGAAGGGATAACCCGGGGCGCGTGGTGGCCCGCCATCATGGCGATCTGCAGGTTTTCTTCAACGCTAAGCTGGGAGAAGATGCGCCTGTCCTGCGGGACATAGCCAATTCCCAGCGCGGCCCGGCTCTCAACAGGTTTATTGACCAGGTCTTCAGGAGGCAGCCCCGCTTGTTGCCAGAGCATGCTGCCGCTTTGTACGGGCAAATAGCCGGTAATGCAGTTTACCAGCGTGGTTTTTCCCTGCCCGGGAGCACCAAGGACGCAGGTGCATTCGCCCGGTGCCAGTTCGAGGTCGAGGTTCCACAATATGTGATTGTCACCGTAGAACTGATTTACAGCGCGTAAGCTCAGCATGGTTCATCTCCTTGGTTGGGAGGAGGCTTCCCCCAGTGATATTCTGCAATTAGCTTGCCAGCTTGGTGATATTCCCTGAAAACCACCGTCACTCCAGGATAAAACTTAGTATTTACTTCGTTAAACAAATTGATGGTGCTCAGGTTCGCGTTTCGCTGCACCTGACGAGTGCTAAAGAAGAACGAATTTGGTGCAATAAAACGCGTTTTAACCTCAGGATATATCTCGATTTCGGGATCTGCTTCAAACCGGCGCGGTATAGCGAAATCGAATGAATAAAAGCAAAAAAATTAGCGAAATTTTTTTTTCGCCCCTGACACAGAAAAATTAGGGGTTTTCCCGAGTGGCGAACTAAAAGGGCTTGCTGCAGTTATCCACTATTCCTGTGGATAACCTTGTGCATTAGAGTTAGAAAACTTCACGGAAGCGAGAGCGGGCGCGGCCTGCAGCCAAATTGACGCGAAACCGGTCTTTGCTAAATATCTATTTAAATTCAATCTGTTAAATAAAATCAACTGCTGCAATAAAAGTGTCAAACAATGGGCCTGTGGTGTCCTGACCTCCCTTGACAAATGTTAAAAGGCGAAAAAATTTGGGGATAACCGCCAGAAGCTGGAGATTTATCTGGCGAAGGGTGAAATTGTGGGCAAACAAAACGGCAAAATACATTTGTTGGCAGGCGTAGTAAAAATGAGAACTGGTGTTTTATACAGTTTTCTACTGGCAAAAATTACGTTGCCGGGTAAAATTACTCTCCGGCCCGCTCGTTTCTTCATCAGGTAGCCCGTTCATGAGTAAAGCGTTCAAACTTAATTCTGCATTTAAACCTTCTGGCGACCAGCCTGAAGCTATCCATCGCCTGAAAGACGGGCTTGAAAATGGGCTGGCCCACCAGACGTTGCTGGGGGTGACGGGGTCCGGGAAAACCTTCACTGTCGCCAACGTAATTGCTGACCTTCAGCGCCCCACGATGGTACTGGCTCCGAATAAAACGCTGGCGGCACAGCTTTACGGGGAGATGAAAGAGTTTTTCCCGGATAACGCGGTTGAGTTTTTCGTCTCCTACTATGACTACTATCAGCCTGAGGCTTATGTCCCAAGCTCAGATACCTTCATTGAAAAAGACGCTTCGGTAAACGAACACATTGAACAGATGCGTCTGTCGGCGACGAAAGCGCTGCTTGAACGCAGAGACGTTATCGTGGTGGCATCCGTGTCGGCAATCTACGGTCTGGGCGACCCGGATTTGTACCTGAAAATGATGCTTCATCTGACGAAGGGCATGATCATCGACCAGCGGGCGATCCTGCGCCGTCTGACCGAACTGCAATACACACGTAACGATCAGGCATTCCAGCGCGGGACTTTCCGCGTGAGAGGAGAGGTGGTTGATATCTTCCCGGCGGAGTCGGATGACCTTGCGCTGCGCGTGGAGCTGTTCGATGAAGAAGTGGAGAGGCTGTCACTTTTCGATCCGTTGACCGGGCAAATCGATCAAACGATTCAGCGCTTCACCATCTACCCTAAGTCGCATTACGTTACGCCGCGTGAGCGTATTGTGCAGGCGATGGAAGACATCAAAGTGGAGCTGGCCGAGCGCCGTAAATTTCTGCTGGCCAATAATAAACTGCTGGAAGAGCAGCGTATTGCTCAGCGTACCCAGTTTGATCTCGAAATGATGAACGAGCTGGGCTATTGCTCGGGCATCGAAAACTACTCTCGGTATCTTTCAGGGCGTGGTCCCGGCGAGCCGCCGCCAACCCTTTTTGACTACCTTCCGGCGGATGGCCTGCTGGTGGTTGATGAATCCCACGTGACAATTCCGCAAATCGGCGGGATGTACCGCGGTGACCGCGCGCGTAAAGAGACGCTGGTGGAATATGGCTTCCGCCTTCCGTCCGCGCTGGATAATCGTCCGCTTAAATTCGAAGAGTTCGAAGCGCTTGCTCCGCAGACCATCTACGTTTCCGCCACGCCGGGCAACTACGAGCTGGAAAAATCCGGCGAGGATATTGTCGATCAGGTGGTGCGTCCTACGGGGCTACTTGACCCGATTATTGAAGTACGTCCTGTGGCCACACAGGTCGATGACCTGCTTTCAGAAATCCGCAAGCGCGTGGCCATTAACGAGCGCGTGCTGGTGACGACGCTGACTAAACGGATGGCAGAAGACCTGACTGAATATCTGGAAGAACACGGCGAACGCGTACGCTATCTGCATTCGGATATCGACACCGTGGAACGAATGGAAATTATTCGCGATTTACGGCTTGGTGAGTTTGACGTGCTGGTAGGGATAAACCTGCTTCGCGAAGGCCTGGATATGCCCGAAGTGTCGCTGGTGGCCATTCTGGATGCGGATAAAGAGGGCTTCCTGCGTTCAGAGCGTTCACTTATCCAGACTATTGGCCGCGCGGCGCGAAACGTTAACGGCAAAGCGATCCTTTACGGCGATAAAATTACCCCGTCCATGGCGAAGGCGATTGGCGAAACTGAACGCCGTCGCGAGAAGCAGCAGCGCTACAACGAAGAAAACGGCATTACGCCTCAGGGCCTGAATAAGCGAGTAGTGGACGTCCTGCAGCTTGGCGAAGGCATGGCAAAAACCAAAGGGCGAGTCAAAACCAAAGCGCGCAGCGTGATTGAAGACGACGAAGTTGTCCTGACGCCGAAGGCGCTACAGCAGAAAATCCACCAGCTCGAAGCGAAGATGCTGGAGCATGCACAGAACCTTGAGTTTGAAGAGGCGGCGCAGGTTCGTGACCAGCTTCATAAGCTGCGTGAGCTGTTTATCGCCGCTTCGTAAGCGGCGCGCTTAACCGAGCTGTTGTACGGCCTGCTCAAGTGCAGCCCGCAGCAGCTGGCGGTCATGGCGGTATCGGATATCGCTGGCTTCAAGCGGTTGCTGGATAATCAGCCTGTCGGTCATTTCGCTTACGTCAACCTGAGGGCCAACGACCACGGCGTCCACGATACGTTTTCCTACATGTTGTTCCATCAGTTCAAGCTTCTGTCGCAATGACAGGCTTGCCGCCGCGGGGCTGAGTTCTTTGCCCAAATTACCGATATACACCATCGGGGCTGGTGTTCGGCGCAGCGCCTGATCCATTTCATCAAGCAGTAGAATAGGCATCAGGCTGGTATAAAAACTGCCAGGGCCAATAAGAATTAAATCGGCTTCAGCGATAGCTTCCAGCGCCTCACGGGTAGCCGGGGCTTTTGGGTAGACCGCCAGATCCTGAGGTGGGCTGATTAACTGATCGATGCTCACTTCACCGTAAACCGCATTGCCCTGGTCGTCGGTCGCCATTAAATCTACCGGTTGTTCTGACATTGGGATCAGCTGCGCATCCACTTTAAGCAGGTTACGAATTAGATTTATCGCTTCCAGAGGGCGCACACTGAGGTGATCCAGCGCTTTTAACATCAGATTTCCAAGGTTATGCCCTGAAAGTTCACCATTACCGCTAAAACGGTACTCAAACATGGTTGACGCCACGCTCGGCTCGGTAATCAGCTGGTTCAGGCAGTTACGCATATCTCCCCAGGCAATACCGCCTTCCGAGCGCCGAATACGCCCGGTAGAACCGCCGTTATCGGTCGTGGTAACGATACCGGTCAAACGTGAGCCCAGGGAGGAAAGCGATGACATTACGCGGCCCAGACCGTGGCCACCGCCCAGCGCGACGACCCGATCAAGATCTGCAAGCGTGCGATTACGCATAGAAAAGATAATCCTTAAGAGGCATACAGGCGCTTAAGGTAGCGTAAAAGCGCTAAAAAGACGATTCTTGCTCTGTGGATAATGATGCAAATCAAGGTAAAAGTTATCTTTTTAAGTACTCTGTAGCGAAGTTAAGCAATTATCTCGTTATGTATGGATTTATATAGCGAAAACTGATATAGCGCGAAGGAAGATGTCGCGCTACTATCGCAGTAACACACACTCAAGCCCTGGTACCTAAGTCATACGATAAGGTGCCCTGGCCGCAGCCCCTGAGGCTGCCAGGGTGCAGGAAGAAATGACTGCATCTCCCGTATTTGGAAAGGTGTACTCAGTGTCCCAGCTTACCGATGCTTTTGCGCGTAAGTTCTATTACTTGCGCTTATCAATAACCGACGTCTGCAATTTCCGCTGCAGCTATTGCCTGCCCGACGGCTATAAGCCCCACGGTGTGGCGAATAAAAGCTTCCTCAACGTCGATGAGATCCGTCGTGTCACCCGAGCTTTTGCCGCCCTGGGGACGGAAAAGGTACGCCTGACCGGCGGTGAACCCTCTCTACGCCGTGACTTCACCGACATCATCGCCGCGGTGCGTGAAAACGCCTCTATTCGCCAGCTTGCCGTGACAACCAACGGTTATCGACTGGCGAGAGATGTTAACGCGTGGCGTGATGCCGGGCTGACCGCCATTAATGTCAGCGTCGACAGCCTCGATGCCCGTCAGTTCCACGCCATCACCGGCCAGGATAAATTCCGCCAGGTGATGGAAGGGATTGATGCCGCCTTTGACGCCGGTTTTGAACGCGTAAAGGTGAACACCGTGCTGATGCGTGACGTAAATCACAATCAGCTTGAAAGCTTCCTTGCCTGGATCAAACCTCGTCCTATCCAGCTACGCTTTATTGAGCTGATGGAAACCGGCGACGGCGGTACGCTTTTCCGCAAACACCATATCTCTGGTAAAACCATCCGTGACCAGCTGCTTGAACGTGGTTGGGTACACCAGCTACGCCAGCGCAGCGATGGCCCCGCTCAGGTCTTCTGCCACCCCGACTATAAAGGGGAAATCGGGCTCATCATGCCGTACGAGAAAGATTTCTGTGCCAGCTGTAACCGGCTGCGCGTCTCCTCGGTTGGCAACCTGCACCTTTGCCTTTTTGGCGAACAGGGGATTGCGCTCCGCGATCTGCTGGCGGATGACGCCCAACAAGGTGAGCTGGAAGGGCGTATCGCTTCCGCGCTGGCGCAGAAAAAGCAAACCCATTTCCTGCATGACGGTAACACCGGCATCACCCAAAATTTGTCGTATATCGGCGGCTAAAGCCTGCCCAAAAGGAGAATATCGATGAGTCAGGTAAGCGTAGAGTTTATCCCGGCACGTATTGCTATTTTGACGGTGTCCAGCCGCCGCGGCGAAGAAGACGACACCTCAGGGCATTATCTGCGTGAGGTTGCAACGGAGGCGGGGCACCTGGTGGTGGATCAGGCTATCGCAAAAGAAAACCGCTATGCCATTCGGGCCGTGGTTTCGCAGTGGATCGCCGATGAACAGATTCAAGTGGTGCTGATTAACGGCGGAACCGGGTTTACGGATGGAGATCAGACCCCAGAAGCGCTACTCCCGTTGTTCGATCGCGAAGTCGAAGGTTTCGGTGAGCTGTTCCGCATGCTCTCTTTTGAAGAAATTGGGACCTCTACGCTGCAGTCCCGCGCCGTGGCGGGTATGGCAAACAAAACGTTGATTTTCGCCATGCCGGGCTCAACAAAAGCCTGCCGCACCGCCTGGGAAAATATCATTCAGGCACAGCTGGATGCCCGCCAGCGTCCTTGCAATTTCCACCCACATCTTAAGAAGTAAGTTATGTCGCAACTGACCCACATTAACGCCGCCGGAGAAGCGCATATGGTGGATGTCTCCGCCAAAGCCGAAACGGTGCGCGAAGCTCGCGCGGAAGCGTTTGTTACCATGAAACCGGAAACGCTGGCAATGATCGTTGACGGCAGCCACCACAAAGGTGACGTGTTTGCCACGGCGCGCATCGCGGGTATCCAGGCCGCTAAACGGACATGGGAACTGATCCCGCTATGCCACCCTCTATTGCTGAGCAAAGTAGAAGTGCAGCTGGAGGCACAGACCGGGCACAACCGAGTACGCATTGAGTCACTGTGCCGACTGACCGGTAAAACCGGCGTTGAGATGGAAGCCCTGACGGCGGCGTCCGTCGCGGCGCTGACCATCTATGATATGTGCAAGGCTGTGCAAAAAGACATGGTTATCGGCCCGGTACGTCTGCTGGAAAAAAGCGGCGGTAAATCTGGTGACTTCAGGGTGGAAAGCGATGCTTAATGTTCTGTTTTTTGCCCAGGTACGCGAGCTGGTCGACTGCGACAGCCTGACGCTGGAAGAAACCTATCAGGATGTGGAGCAGCTGCGCGCGGCGTTAGCCGCCAGAGGCGACCGTTGGGCGCTGGCGCTGGAGTCCGGCAAGCTGCTGGCGGCGGTAAACCAAACGCTGGTGAGCTTCGACCATCCGCTAGCGAAAGGTGACGAAGTCGCTTTCTTCCCACCTGTGACAGGGGGCTAAGTGGACAGCACGCGTATTATTGTTGGCCGCGAGAATTTTAACGTTGGCGAAGAGTACCAGTGGCTTTCTCAGTGTGATGAAGACGGCGCGGTTGTGACCTTCACCGGCAAGGTCCGCAATCACAATCTTGGAGATAGCGTTAGCGCCCTGACGCTCGAACACTACCCGGGGATGACCGAAAAAGCGCTGGCCGAAATCGTTGAAGATGCCAGAAGCCGCTGGCCGCTGCAGCGCGTGACGGTGATTCACCGCATCGGTGAGCTGTGGCCAGGGGATGAAATTGTTTTTGTCGGCGTGACGGGCGCGCACCGCAGCTCTGCCTTTGAAGCGGCCCAGTTCATTATGGATTATCTGAAAACCCGGGCGCCATTCTGGAAGCGTGAAGCGACTCAGGAAGGCAATCGCTGGGTTGAGGCGAGAGACAGCGATAAACAGGCGGCTAAACGCTGGTAGGCTACGCGGCCTGCGGGATGTGTTAATCTTAAAGCGGGTGAGCCAAACCGCTCGCGTCAGAAGCTAAATTCACAACACAGAGGAAGCATCATGGACCGATTCCCGCGTCCCAATGAGACTATCGTGCAGCGTGCCAATACTGGCCTCCAGACCTTTATGGCGCAAGTCTATGGCTGGATGACCTGCGGCCTGCTTTTGACCGCCTTTATTGCCTGGTATGCAGCCAATACTCCAGCGGTCATGGAGTTTGTCTTCTCCAGTAAAATCACCTTCTTTGGCCTGATTATCGTCCAGCTGGGGCTGGTGTTTGTGCTCTCAGGTATGGTGCACAAGCTTAGCGCCGGGGTGGCGACGTCGCTGTTTATGCTTTACTCGGCGCTGACCGGCCTGACCATGGCGAGTATTTTCCTGGTGTACACCTATTCGTCTATCGCCAGCACCTTCGTTGTTGCAGGCGGGATGTTTGGTGCCATGAGCCTCTATGGCTACACCACAAAACGTGACCTGAGCGGCTTCGGCAATATGCTGTTTATGGCGCTGATCGGTATCGTTCTTGCCTCTCTGGTTAACTTCTGGCTGAAAAGTGATGCGTTAATGTGGGCGATTACCTACATCGGCGTGGTGGTGTTTGTGGGCTTAACCGCCTATGACACGCAGAAACTGAAAAACATCGGCGAGCAAATTGATACCCGCGACGCGCAAATGCTGCGTAAGTATTCCATTCTGGGCGCCCTGACGCTGTATCTGGACTTTATTAACCTGTTCCTGATGCTGCTGCGTATCTTCGGTAACCGCCGCTAATATGCCCGTACCCTCTTTCCCGGAAGAGGGTTTTCCCCTTTTCTTTCCTGCACTTTTGCCTGCCTGAACGGAAATATATTGCAATACCTGTCACAAAAAGGGGGCGTATTGAGGAAATTTCCGTACACTTGCGTACTCTGATTAACAGGAAGAAATACTCCAGGAGATAAACCATGAAGTGGCAACAACGTGTGAGAGTGAGAACCGGACTGGGTTGCTGGCAGATTATGCTGCATCTTGCGGTGATCGCTGCCCTGCTCGTTGGCTGGAAAACGGCAACCCTGATCCCCGTGGGCGTTGGGCTGTGCCTGCTTTATGTCGCCACCGTGGTGATGATGTTTATCTTCCAGCGTGTTCACACCGGCCTGCTGCGCGACATTGGTGATTTCCTCGAAGAGTTGACCACCACCTGGTATTTTGGCAACGCGATGATTGCCCTGTGGCTGCTGTCACGTGTGGTGCAGAGCCACCTGATTCTGGCGCTGGCCGGCCTTGCGATGCTCGCCGGACCGGCTATCTTCTCTCTGCTCGCGAAAGACAAATCACGCAATCTTACGCCTAAACATCCAGTACGCCGCTGAGCCGGTAGTGGCCGCAATCACCAACAGCGGCCATAAGCTTTGCCAGACAATCCCAAAGCTCGCATCCTTCAGGTAAATTTGCTTCGTTATGTCGGTGAAATGGCGAATCGGGTTTATCCACGTTAAATCCTGCAGCCACACCGGCATGTTTTCTACCGGCGAGACGTAGCCGGAAAGCAGAATCGCCGGCATCATAAAGACAAATACGCCGATAAACGCCTGCTGCTGGGTTGAGCAGAGGGCGGAAATCAGCAACCCAAATCCGACCAGCGACAGCCCGTACACAATCATCGTGAAGTAAAACAGCAGCAGCGAGCCTGAGAAGGGGATGTGATAGCCCCAAATCCCCACCGCCAGCACAATAGTAGCCTGAACCAGCGCGACAATCTGTGCCGGAACCGCTTTGCCGATGAAGATTTGCCAGGTCGCCAGCGGCGAAACCAGCAGCTGATCGAGCGTACCTTGCTCGCGCTCACGAGCGACCGAAAGCGAGGTCACAATCATCACGCCGATGGTGGTGATCATGGCAATCAGCGACGGCACCACGAACCATTTGTAGTCGAGGTTTGGGTTATACCAGTTGCGGATCGTCAGCTCGCTATTGTTTGGCTTTGGCATGCCCGTCATCAGTTCTTGCTGGTAGTTATTGACGATTTGCTGGAGGTAGTTTGCCGCAATCTGTGCGCTGTTTGAGTTGCGTCCGTCGAGCAGAATTTGCAGCTTAGCTGGCTGCTGGCTGGCGATATCGCGCGAGAAATTTGCCGGAAAGCGAATCAGCAGTAATGCTTTCTGGTTGTCGATAGTCGGCTGTATTTCCTGCGGGCTTTTTAGCAACAGCACGTTGCTGAAGGCGCTTGCGCGGGCAAAGCGCTGGGTCAGCTCTACCGACTGACTGCCGTTATCCTCATTATAGATGGCGATAGTGGCGTTAGTCACCTCAAGCGTTGCGGCGAACGGGAACAGGAGAACCTGAAGCAGCACCGGCAAAATCAGGATGGCGCGGGTCTGCGGTTCTCGCAGCAACGACTGCAGCTCTTTGCGGATTAACGTCCATAAACGATAAAACATGCTTTCTCCCTTAATCGAGCCGACGTTTGGTTTTCAGCGCCGTCAGGCCGATAAACATCACCGCCGAAGCGATTAAAAACAGCGTGTTAACGATAAGCACCGAGGTGATATTTCCGGCCAGAAACAGGCTTTGCAGGGTACTGACGAAATAGCGAGCCGGAATGACATAGGTCACCGCCCTGATAATGGCCGGCATGCTGTCTATCTGGAAGATAAAGCCTGACAGCATGATTGAGGGTAAAAAGGCGGCGTTCAGCGCGACCTGAGCGGCGTTAAACTGGTTGCGTGTGATGGTGGAAATAAGCAGCCCCATACCCAGCGTGCTGAGTAAAAACAGGCTGGTTATCAGAAACAGCAGAATCAGTGAACCGCGCCACGGTACGCCGAGGATAAACACCGTCACCAGCATACATATCAGCATCGCCAGCATGCCCAACACATAGTAAGGCACCAGCTTGCAGAGCAGCAGCTCGGTACGCGTTACCTGAGTTGAAAGCAGCGCCTCCATGGTGCCGCGCTCCCATTCACGGGCCACGACCAGAGACGTCAGTATCGCGCCAATCACCGTCATAATGATGGTCACCGCACCGGGAATAATAAAGTGCTGGCTAATGGCAGCGGGGTTAAACCAGTAGCGAAGCTGGACGTCAATTAGCGGCTCAAAATGTTCACCGCGATCCTCCGCCCGCTGCTGCTGCCAAAGCTGCCAAATTCCCTGCATATAGCCCTGCACAAAGTTAGCCGTATTCGGCTCGCTGCCGTCCGTTATTACCTGGATCGGAGCCGTGGCGCCGGGGCGCGCCATGTTTTGCGCAAAGTCAGTGGGGATTGTCACCATGCCGCGAATTTTCCCGGCCTGCATCAGCTGAATAAGCTGCTCGCGGTTATCGCTGATGGTGGGCTGAATAAACGGCGAGGCGCTGATGGCGTGGGTGAAATCCAGCGCGTCTTCACTCTGTTGCTCGATCAGAACGCCAACGTGAAGGCGGCTGGAGTCCAGGTTAATGCCGTAGCCGAAGATAAACAGCAGCAGCAAAGGGATCACCACGGCGATTAACCAGCTGCTGGGGTCGCGCACAATTTGCCGCGTCTCTTTCACGCACAGGGCACGGACGCGGCGCCACGATACCCTCTGGCTATGTTCGCTCATCGCTATGTTCCTTATCCCATTCGTGAATCAGCCCGATAAACGCCTGCTCCATGGTGGGGTCCGGCGTCTCGTCATCTGCCACCTGCTGCTTCAGGTCGTCCGGCGTGCCGCTGGCAATCAGCTTGCCCCGGTACACCAGGCCTATACGGTCGCAGTATTCGGCCTCATCCATAAAGTGAGTGGTCACCATCACCGTGACGCCTTTCTCCACCATGCTGTTGATATGCAGCCAGAATTCACGCCGGGTAATCGGGTCAACGCCTGAGGTTGGTTCATCAAGAAACAGAATGCCCGGCTCGTGCATCAGCGAACAGGCGAGCGCCAGCCGCTGCTTAAAGCCCAGCGGCAGCGAGTCCGTGGTGCTATTGGCGATAGGCTGCAGCGCAAATGCTTCGCTCATGCGGTTAATTTTTTCCTGCTGGGCACGCCCGCGCAGGCCATAAACCCCGGAGAAGAAGCGCAGGTTTTGCGCCACCGTCAGGTTGCCGTAAAGCGAGAATTTCTGTGCCATGTAGCCAAGATGCTGGCGCGCCTTGCCGGAGCTGGTTTTCAGGTCCATATCCAGCACCAGCGCCTTACCCGAAGTGGGGACTAACAAACCGCACATCATCTTGAAGGTGGTGGACTTCCCCGCGCCGTTGGGGCCGAGCAGACCGAAGATTTCGCCGCGTTTCACGGCAAAGTTAACGTGGTCGGTCGCCGCAAAGTCGCCGAATTTTTTGGTCAGCGCTTCGGCCTGAATCACCGTCTCGCCGGACTCCCCTTCAACGGTATGAAGAATATCGCCGAGCGGAGATTCGCTAGCGGCGGCACCGCCCAGTAAATCAATAAAGGCGTCTTCAAAACGCGGGTCGGTTTCTTTGAGGCTGGACTCAGATACATTTAGCGCGTTTGCCAGTTCGCTGATGCTAGCGTCTTTAGCAAGGATCAGCCGTACCGATCGCCCCTGAATCACGCCGTCGCTGACCTGCGGCAGTTTCAGGGCCCGCTGAAGAAGCTGGCGGTTGTTTTCGTACTCATGGCTGACCAGCAGCGAACGCCCGGCCATCTTCTGCGTCAGCGCTTTCGGCGCGCCGTGATAAAGCAGCTCACCTTCGTTCATCAGCAGGATTTCCCGGCACTGCTCGGCTTCGTCCAGGTATGACGTGCTCCAGAGGATCAGCATGCCTTCGCCCGCCAGCTCGTGCACCATCTGCCACAGTTCGCGCCTTGAGATAGGGTCAACGCCCACGCCGGGCTCATCCAGCAGCAGTACCTTCGGCTGGCCAACGAGGGTGCAGGCGAGGCCAAGCTTTTGCTTCATCCCGCCGGAGAGCTTGCCCGCCAGGCGACCGGTAAACGGGCCCAGGGAAGTAAACTCCAGCAGCCGGGCAAACGTGTTCTTACGCTGCTCCCCGGTCACGCCTCGCAGGTCGGCATAAAGCGTGAGGTTTTCCATCACCGTTAAATCTTCGTACAGGCCAAACTTTTGCGGCATATAGCCCAGTTCAGCACGCAGGGCGCGATCGTCCTTAATCGGGTCCAGGCCAATCACCGAAGCCTTACCTTCGCTGGGTTTCAATAATCCGGCCAGCATCCTCATCAGGGTGGTTTTGCCCGCCCCATCCGGGCCGACTAAACCGGTCACTGCCCCGGCATGAATTTCGCAATCCAGGCTGGCGACAGCGGGTTTCTCCAGATCCGGAAAGCGCTTCATCAACCCCTGGAGGCGAATTGTCGCTTTATTGTTGCTCATGCTGGGTTCCGCCGTTGAATTTCACCGTAACCGGCATCCCCTGGCGCAGGGCGTCATCCGCATCGGTGACGATAATCCGCAGGCGATATACCAGATCGGTGCGTAAATCAGGCGTTTCTACGGTTTTAGGGGTGAACTCCGCGGTCGGTGAAACAAAACCTACCTTGCCGTGATAGGGCTTGTCCGGGCGGCCATCGGTGTAAATCAGCAGTTCGCTGCCGGGTTTTGCCTGCCCAAGATTAGTTTCGTCGATATAGGCGCGGATCCACACCGGGCGGGTAAGTGAAAGCGTGAGTACCGTGCTGCCTGCGTTAAGCATGCTGCCGGGCTCAACGGCGCGGGTTAACAGCGTGCCGTCTGAAGGGGCGAGCAGGGTGGTGTCCTGCAGGTCGAGCTGAGACTGTGCCAGCTGCGCTTTAGCCTGCTGCAGGCTGGCCTGAGCCTGAGCAATTTCCTGCGGACGGTTGCCGCTGCGATATTGGCTGAGCTTGTCCTGGGCTGCTTTCAGCGTGGCCTTTGCCTGGTCGCTTGAGGAGCGGGCGTTGGCTAAATCATTCGCCGAGATGGTTTTTGTCGCCCAAAGCCCCTGCTGGCGCTGGTAAAAGTTCTGCGCATAATCATAGGCGGCCTGAGCAATCTCTTCGTCACGATAGCCGGCAATGATCAAATCGTATTTGGCCTGCGCCGCCGCCACGTTTGCCTCTGCCTGACGCAGGGCGTTTTCATATGGCGCTTTGTCAATCAGCCCCAGGGGTTCACCGGCTTTGATGGCATCACCCTCGTCAACCTCAAGCGCTGCAAGACGACCGCCAACGCGGAAGCTCAGGTTAACGGTGCGAATATCCACGTTGCCGTAAAGCGTTAGCGCGCTGTTCTGCTGGCTTTGATACCATTTCCAGCCACCAAATGCCGCGGCTACCAGCGCTAAAATGACAATGACGGCAATTACCGGCTTCTTACTGTTCATCACTCGCGTTTCCTCTGTTTACGGATAATCCCTGCAGGATGAAATCAACGTGGCTCAGCACCACGCGGGTAATTTGCTGCACTTTGGTCTGGTCAAACTGCGGCCAGCCGGTGCGCAACAGAATCGTCTCTCGCCCAAGCCGGAAGGCCAGTACCTGGCCGAGCAACGTATGGGTATGCAAAATCGTGTCGGTATCGAAAGGATCCCGCCCGGTGTAGTGTGCGACCAGAGTGGTTAGCAGAGAGTGCATGGGGTCGATAACCTGCCGGTGGATCAGTTGGTAAGCGGCGGTCGGGGAAAGCTGTTCGCGGGAGATAAACTTGCTTAGGTTGAGCGTGTTGTCAGTGGTCAGCAGGGCGATCATTTGCCCGAGCGCGGTATGAATGAGGTGGCGTATTTTCTGATTGTCCGGCCTGGACTCGCTCAGAATGGCCTCTGCGGCGGCAACATGCTCGTGAAAATTACCGCTAATAAAGTCGGCAATCCATTGGGCGGAAGCCATATACAACGCTTCTTTAGAACCGAAGTAATAGGTGATGGCGGCAATGTTTTGCCCAGCCAGGGCGGCGATATCACGCGTGGTGGCGTGCATGCCGTACTCGGCAAATTGCGCGATGGCGGCGGCAATTAGCGTATTTTTAGCCTGCTCACCGCGGCTGGTGGCGGGCGTCGGCGAGGGTGTCATACCGACCTCTTAAAAAGTTAATCAATCGATTGATTAAGAGTAAGCAAAGTTATCAACCCTGTCCAGTTCAAGTCTTTATTCTGCTGATGAGGCATAAAGTGAGAATTTATGCGGAAGATCACAAAAACTGCTACACTGCACGCGAACGGCGCCGTGGTTTGCGCCTCCTCTCTTCGCCAGCTTAGGGCTGGCGCGTGATGTTCCCCCTGGAAACTACACCGCACAATGTGGTCAGGGCGGTTCTGGAGTTCCTATGTCTTTTGATTCTCTCGGCCTGAATGCCGATATTTTGCGTGCTGTGGAAGAGCAGGGCTATCGCGAGCCTACCCCCATCCAGCGCCAGGCAATTCCGGTAGTGTTAGCAGGCCGTGATCTGATGGCCAGTGCCCAAACCGGTACCGGCAAGACCGCAGGTTTTACCCTGCCGCTGTTACAGCGTCTGACCGACAGTGCGCCTCACCTGAAGGGCCGTCGCCCGGTGCGTGCGCTGATCCTCACCCCAACCCGCGAACTGGCGGCACAGATTGGTGAGAACGTCCGCGACTACAGCAAATATTTGAATATCCGTTCGCTGGTTGTCTTTGGCGGCGTGAGCATTAACCCGCAGATGATGAAACTGCGCGGTGGCGTGGATGTGCTGGTCGCGACTCCGGGTCGTCTGCTGGATCTTGAGCATCAGAACGCCGTGAAACTCGACCAGATCGAGATCCTGGTGCTGGATGAAGCCGACCGCATGCTGGATATGGGCTTTATCCACGATATCCGTCGCGTGCTGGCTAAGCTGCCTGCGCGTCGGCAAAACCTGCTGTTCTCGGCAACCTTCTCCGACGACATTAAAGGGCTGGCTGAAAAGCTGCTGCACAACCCGGAAGAAGTGGAAGTGGCTCGCCGCAACACGGCTTCTGAGCAGGTTACTCAGCACGTTCACTTTGTGGACAAAAAGCGTAAGCGGGAACTGCTGTCGCAGATGATCGGCGAAGGTAACTGGCAGCAGGTGCTGGTGTTTACTCGCACCAAGCACGGCGCTAACCACCTTGCTGAGCAGCTGCAAAAAGACGGTATCACCGCGGCGGCAATCCACGGTAACAAGAGCCAGGGTGCCCGTACTCGCGCGCTGGCCGACTTTAAAAGCGGCGGCATTCGCGTCCTGGTTGCGACCGATATCGCGGCTCGCGGGCTGGATATCGAAGAGCTGCCGCACGTCGTTAACTACGAGCTGCCAAACGTCCCGGAAGACTACGTTCACCGTATTGGCCGCACCGGTCGTGCGGCGGCCACCGGCGAAGCACTGTCTCTGGTTTGTGTCGATGAGCATAAGCTGCTGCGCGATATCGAGCGTCTGCTGAAGCGTGAGATCCCGCGCATGGCGCTGGCGGGATACGACGTCGATCCGTCGATTCCGGCCGAGCCTATCGTGAACGGTCGCCAGCAGCGCGGCGGCGGCGGTGGTCGTGGTGGCCAGGGCGGTCGCGGTGGACAAAGCCAGGGGCAGGGTCAGCGTCGCAGCGGTAACGGCGGCAGCGCTAATGCCTCCGGGGAACGTAACAACGGCCCGCGCCGCAGCGGTAAACCGCAGGGCGAAGGTGCAGCGAAGCCGGCAGGTGAAAACGCCCGTCGTCGTCGTCCACCGCGTAAGCCAGCGTCAGCGCAGTAATTTTTTATACCCTCACCCTAACCCTCTCCCTAAAAGGGAGAGGGGATTAAAGACGCCCTGTGTTTTCCCCCTCTTCCTCTGGAAGAGGGCCGGGGTGAGGGGACAACAACACAAATATTATCGGATGCGTCATGCGTGTTCTTCTTGCCCCGATGGAAGGCGTTCTCGACTCCTTAGTTCGCGAACTTCTTACCGAGGTTAACGACTACGATCTCTGTATCACCGAATTTCTTCGCGTGGTCGATCAGCTTTTACCGGCTAAATCCTTTCTCAAACTTTGCCCTGAACTTAACCACGCCAGCCGCACGCCGTCCGGAACGCTGGTGCGCGTTCAGCTGTTAGGGCAGTACCCAGAGTGGCTGGCTGAGAACGCCGCTCGCGCGGTCGAGCTGGGTTCCTGGGGCGTTGACCTGAACTGCGGTTGCCCGTCAAAGCTGGTCAACGGCAGCGGCGGCGGCGCTACTTTGCTGAAAGATCCTGAACTCATTTATCGCGGGGCGAAAGCCATGCGTGAGGCCGTTCCCGCGCATTTACCGGTCACGGTAAAAATTCGCCTCGGCTGGGACAGCGGCGCGCGGCAGTTTGAAATTGCCGACGCTGTGGAGCAGGCGGGGGCGACGGAGCTGGTGGTTCACGGGCGCACCAAAGAAGATGGCTATAAAGCCGAGCTTATCAACTGGGGTGCTATCGGCGAAATTCGCCAGCGGCTGTCGATTCCGGTCATCGCTAACGGTGAAATCTGGGACTGGCAAAGCGCGCAGGACTGCCTTGCGGCGACGGGGTGTGACTCAGTGATGATCGGCCGCGGGGCGTTAAATGTACCGAACCTGAGCCGCGTGATTAAATACAACGAAGCACGTATGCCGTGGGCCGACGTCGTTACGCTTTTGCAAAAATACAGCCGCCTGGAAAAACAGGGGGATACCGGATTGTATCACGTGGCGCGTATTAAGCAGTGGCTTGGCTATTTGAGAAAAGAATATTCTGAGGCAACGGATTTATTTACAATTATCCGCACGCTAAAAACCTCCGGTGAAATCTCACGTGTCATTGGCGAGTTGAAATAATCTATTTGCAGTGCCCGTTTACGCTTTCTTTAATCAACGGGTGCTGCGTTTCTTTGTTAATCTATTTCCTTGTTTTCACACAATTCGCAATCTGGTTCACACTTTTGCATATTCGCTTTATTTAGTGCTGGAGCTTATTTAAGCGTAGTGCCAGAATGGCGACATAAATTACATAAAGGATTGTTACTGTCTAACAGGCAAAACCTAAGTTTATTCTCCGATTGTCGGGGAAGAAACTTAGGTTTTTTTTGCTTCTTTTTTTAAAAAACAAGGAAGTTTACCATGTACTCACACACAAAAATAACAGGTGGCCTGATGCTGCTGCTTAGCTGGGGCGCCATTCCTGAGGTCCTGGCCGATTATTCTCGTTATGACGGCGGCTTGTTTAGTGATAGCCATCTCGATTTAACCTTAAAAAATGTCTGGATGCTTAATACCACCGATGCGATGGCAGATCAGGGGATCGGCGATCAGAATGCCTGGGCTCAGGCGCTGCATCTGGACTGGCAAAGCGGCTGGCTTTGGGATCACGTTGGGGTCGATGCTTCCTGGTACGGCGTAGCGAAGCTGTACGCCAACGATGCATTCTATGGCAGGGATTTACTGCGTGATAATAACGGCAAAGCCGAAGGCTTCAACAAGCTCGGGCAGCTGTATGCTAAAGCGCGTTGGGGCGACTCGCAGCGGCATCTTTCTTTCTGGGCCGGCTGGCGACAGCTCTATAAATTTGCCGCACTAAACGTGACCCGCAGCCGCGCGGCGCCCAGCACCTAGGAAGGCGTGAGCTCGGAGCTTGTCTGGGATGAGTTTGGCGCGAAAGCCGCCGTTGTTAACCGTTTTTCAGAGCGAGACGAGCCGGAAAAGCGCCGCTTCAGGACCCTAAAAACCAATAAGCAAATTGACTATATCGCTACCGGCGAGCTGAGCTGGATGCCTGCCAAAGGAAGCAAGGTGAGTTATATCGCGGCGGAAAGCGAAAGCTACCTTATGCGCCACGGCATCGAAGCCAACGCCGTGGTACCGATGACCGAAGCGTTCAATCTGCTGGCAAGGAGCACTTACTATTACGCGAGGGGGCTCAGCGAATGGGAAGGTGCGCGCGGGTTTAGCCGCAGCGCACAGCACCTGTTTGCTCTGGTCGGCTATCAATATGGGCGTTCTGAGTCCGGAGTCGGCTGGTCGCATACCCGCGCCCGACTGGATAATGGACTGGGCCATTTTTACTGGCATTTTGGTAAAAATACTCGCGGAGCATTTAATAGTAAAGCCGACGGCGAGGGTAATGATTATATCAATGACGGTGAGCAGATACTGTATTTATACAGCCAATATCAGATTCTGCCAGAATTATTAATTGGTATGTATGGCAATTATGGTTTTGGCATGGAGTATAAAGGCGTTGATTTAAATGAGTGGGAGTATGGCGGCTATTTCCTCTGGAGTAGCCCACAGTTAAAAGGATTGAATGTATTTGCCGGGTTTGGCCCAAGCTACAGCTGGAAATTAACGTCGGCCAAAATGCCTTCCCTGAGTGAAAATAACCACAGCTTCCGTCGCGCAAAAGGCCTGGGAGGAACCGTACGCGTTGAATATCGCTTTAATTTATTCTGATTACATAATAAGTAAGGAGTGAAAATGAAAAAGAAAATAATCGCCGGGCTGGCGCTGACATTCATTGCCGGTTCTGCCTTTGCCGCTGAACGCCCGATGCGTATTCTACTGGTTAATGACGACGGCTGCCGGTCTGTAGGGACCACTTCGCTGCAGGAAAAACTGGCGGCGAAAGGGTATGACGTCTGGATGGTTGCGCCCGCCACCAACCAAAGCGGTATCGGCTCGGCGATTACCTTTAAGCCGAATAAAATCTTTGACGTTAAAAAGGTTGCTGATAAGCGCTACTGCTTCCCGGGGACCCCGGCGGACTCCGTTGATTTTGGCGTACTCGGCGTGATGAAAGAGACGCCGCCGGATCTGGTTATCTCCGGTGTTAACGATGGCCCGAACACTGGTGTTGCACAGCTTAACTCCGGCACTATCGGCGCTGCTGCCCGCGCGGTACGTTACGGTTATCCGTCGATCGCCGCGAGTATTGGTTATATTCTCAACGAGCAGGAGATGAAGGCCGGATGGCCGAGCACCCATAAATACTGGCCTGATTCCGTTGACTATGTCGTGGGTCTGGTAGACACGTTGGCAAAAACCTGGCAGCCTGGTCAGCCGGTACTGCCTGCCGGTTCGGGGTTAAGCATTAACTATCCGCCGCTGGAAAAGAAAGCAATTCAGGGCGTGAAATTCGTCGAGAACGAGCGACACCCGGTACCGCAGCACGAGTACAAGCTGCTGCCTGACGGCAAAGCACAGCAAATCATGAGTGAAAAAGTGCTGACGCCGGTCGATTCTGACACCGATACCGGCTGGCTGAACCGCGGGTACATCACCTGGACTGTTTTTGATGGGGAATGGAATGCGCCGCAGTTTGAAGGGCAGTATCGCAAGCTGTTCGCCACGGAAGCCAAGGCCAAATAGCCCTGCATAGCCGCGATCGCTATCACGCTTTTCACTTTGGTGGCTTGAGCGATATATCCTCCGTGTTAGAGTGTAAACGTTGGATTGTTACTGCACTTCGCAGGCAAAACCTGATTATCTGGCTCTGCCAGAGGTCAGGTTTTTTTGTTTCTGGGGTAACCATGGAAATTGCCAAGATACTGAACAACAACGTAGTGGTTATTCTTGACGAGCACCAGCGTGAGCAGGTGGTGATGGGAAAAGGGCTGGGCTTCCAAAAGCAGCCGGGAGACAGCCTTGACCGCGGTAAAATTGAAAAAGTCTTCGCCCTGCAAAGCGACGAGCTGGTGGCAAGGCTAAGCGAGCTGCTTAATCAGATCCCGCTGGAGGTCATGACCACCTGCGACAGGATTATTCAGCTGGCGCGAGAGCGCCTCGGCAAGCTACAGGAAAGCCTCTATATTTCGCTCACTGACCACTGCCACTTTGCGATTGAACGTCAGAAAAAAGAGATGGCGATCCGCAATGTGCTGCTCTGGGATATCAAACGCTTGTACCCAAAAGAGTTCGCCCTGGGCCTGGAGGCGCTTGGCATTATCCGTCGGCGCCTTGGCATACAGCTGGCGGAAGATGAGGCGGGGTTTATTGCGCTGCATCTGGTGACCGCCCAGCTTGAGGGGGAGATGCCGGAGGTGATGGGCGTCACCCGCGTGATGCAGGAGATCCTGCATATCGTGAAGTACCAGCTGCAAATTGAGTACCATGAAGAGAGTCTGAGCTACCAGCGTTTCGTGACCCATTTAAAATTCTTTGCTCAGAGGATGCTGAACCGAACCACGGTGGCGGACGATGACGAAACGCTGCACGCGGCGGTCAAGGACAACTACCCGCTGGCGTGGCGCTGCGCGGAGAAACTTGAGCGGCACCTGGCGAAAAGCTATCAGCGTGAGCTGACCAACGAAGAAATCATGTTCCTCGCGATCCATATCGAGCGAGTGCGTAAAGAGAGCCGCAAGGCCTAAACAACAAGACGGATTGTTACTGCTTCGGCAGGCAAAACCTGAGCGTTAGCTTCCCTTTTCGGCGGCTGGCTCAGGTTTTTTTTTAACCTTACTCAGCACATTTCGCCTGCGGGCGTGACGTAGAAGGAAAGCGGTTATGGACTATCAAGGATTGGCGCAGGAGATCCTGAAGCATGTCGGCGGGAAGGAGAACATCGTTAGCCTGGTGCATTGTGCCACCAGGCTGCGCTTTAAGCTAAAAGACAACGCGAAGGCTGATGCCCAGGCGCTGAAAAATAACCCAGGCGTTATCATGGTGGTGGAAAGCGGTGGACAATTTCAGGTCGTGATTGGTAACCACGTACACGATGTTTACATCGCGGTTTGCGCGGCGGCGGGGATCAGCGAAGAGGCCACGCCGCAGGAAGATGAGAGAGGGAAAAGTAACCCGCTCAATCGCCTGATTGACATTGTTTCGGCGATCTTCACGCCATTTCTCGGCGTGATGGCCGCCTCCGGTATCCTCAAAGGGCTGCTGGCGCTTAGTGTCGTTTGTGGCTGGCTGAATACCGAGTCGGCCACTTATAAAATCTGGTTTGCCGCCAGCGATTCTCTGTTCTACTTCTTCCCGCTGGTACTGGGTTACACCGCCGGGAAAAAATTCGGCGGCAGCCCGTTCCTGACGATGGCTATCGGCGGAGCCTTAACGCATCCGCTGATTACCCAGGCCTTTGAAGCCGCAACCCAGCCCGAACGTTTTTTGGGTATACCGGTGACCTTTATCAACTACAGCTCATCGGTTATTCCCATCATCTTTGCGGCCTGGATCTGCTGCTGGCTGGAAAAGCGCTGCAACAGGTTGTTCCCTGCGGCGATGAAGAATTTTTTCACCCCTCTGGTCTGCCTTGGCGTCGTGGTTCCTCTCACGTTTCTGGTTATTGGCCCTGCGGCAACCTGGCTTAGTCAGATGCTGGCGCACGGCTATCAGGCTATTTATGCCTTTGCTCCCTGGCTTGCGGGAACCGTGATGGGCGCCATCTGGCAGATCTGCGTGATCTTCGGCCTGCACTGGGGGCTGGTGCCCATTATGATCAATAACCTCAGCGTGCTGGGACAGGACACGCTGATGCCGCTCCTGCTCCCAGCGGTGATGGGGCAGGTGGGGGCCACGCTCGGGGTATTCCTCTCCACGCGAGACGCAAAGCTCAAAGTGCTGGCCGGCTCGGCGGTCACCGCCGGTATTTTTGGCATCACAGAACCTGCGGTTTACGGCGTGACGCTGCCTCATCGTCGTCCGTTTATTTTTGGTTGTATTGCCGGAGGAATCGGTGGGGCTATCGTCGGTTTTAGCCAGAGCAACCTTTACTCCTTCGGGCTGGCGAGCATTTTCAGTCTGGCACAGATGCTTCCTCCGGGTGGCATGGACAGCACGGTATGGGGGGCGATTATCGGCACGTCGTTGTCGCTGGTGCTGGCCTGCGCGTTGACATGGGCCTTTGGCCTGCCGCGCAGTACACAGCTCGCCGCGTCACCTACTGCGATTGCCGGGGATGATGACATCCTGGCCCCAATGAGCGGCACTATGCTGGCGATGGACCAGGTCCCGGACGCCACTTTTGCCGGCGGGTTACTGGGGCAGGGGGCGGCCATTATCCCGCTGAATAACGAAGTCCGCGCGCCGTTTTACGGTGAAGTTGCCTCTTTATTCCAGACTCGCCACGCCATTGGCCTACTGAGCGAAAGCGGCATTGAAGTTTTGATCCACATAGGTATCGACACCGTGAAGCTTGGCGGGCAGTACTTCACCGCACACGTCCAGCCGGGTGACAAAATTAAACCCGGTGACCTGCTGATTGAGTTTGACCGCGAGGCGATCCTCGCCGCCGGGTACGATCTCGCCACGCCGGTAATCATCAGTAATAGCGATGATTACCGGGATATTACGCGCGTGACGCAGCAGTCCACCCTCGATTCAGGTATGCCGTTCCTGACGGTAGAACGTTAAACAAAGGAGAGTGATATGACAGCATTTCCAAAAACATTTCTGTGGGGCGGTGCTATCGCCGCAAACCAGGTCGAAGGAGCATGGCTGGAGGACGGCAAAGGCGTTTCTACCTCAGACGTCCAGCCGCAGGGAGTATTTGGCCCGGTGAAAGAACGAGCACCGGGAGACAGTGGCATTAAAGACGTGGCGATCGATTTTTACCATCACTATCCGCAGGATGTCGCGCTGTTTGCCGAAATGGGGTTCAGCTGCCTGCGCGTTTCCATTGCCTGGACGCGCATCTTCCCGCAGGGGGACGAATCTGAACCGAACGAGGCCGGGCTGGCATTTTACGACAAACTGTTTGATGAACTGGCTCAGCACGGTATTCAGCCGATGGTGACCCTGTCCCATTACGAAATGCCGTGGGGCCTGGTCAAGAAATACGGCGGTTGGGGCAATCGCAAAGTGATTGACTGTTTTGAACGCTATGCCCGCTGCGTGTTCACCCGCTATCAGCATAAGGTGAAGCTATGGCTGACCTTCAATGAGATCAATATGTCGCTGCACGCGCCGCTGACCGGCGTCGGGCTGGAAGGGGAGCCGGGAAAAGGCGCAATCTATCAGGCTATTCATCATCAGCTGGTCGCCAGCAGCCTGGCGGTAAAGGCCTGCCACGACATTATCCCGGACGCCAAAATTGGCAATATGCTGCTCGGTGGGCTGATGTATCCGCTTACCTGTAAACCGGAAGACATGCTGGAAACGTTGCAGGAAAACCGCAGCTGGCTGTTCTTCGGCGACGTCCAGTGCCGGGGCAGCTATCCGGGCTATATGCTGCGTTACTTCCGTGATAACGGCATTCAGCTTGAAATCAGTGAAAGCGATCGTGAAACTCTGAAAAATACCGTCGATTTTATCTCATTTAGCTACTACATGACCGGCTGCGTCACGGCGGACGAAGAGCTGAATGCGAAGGCGCGAGGCAACATTCTCAGCATGGTGCCGAATCCGCATCTGGCAAGTTCCGAGTGGGGCTGGCAGATTGACCCGGTCGGGCTGCGCATTTTGCTTAACACCCTGTGGGATCGCTATCAGAAGCCGCTGTTTATTGTTGAAAACGGCCTGGGGGCGAAGGACAAACCCGAAGCCGACGGCACGATCAACGATGACTACCGCATCAGCTACCTGAACGACCATCTGGTGCAGGTGGGGGAAGCGATTGAGGACGGTGTAGAAATGATGGGTTACACCAGCTGGGGGCCAATTGACCTGGTCAGCGCCTCGAAGGCCGAACTGTCGAAGCGATACGGGTTTATCTACGTTGACCGTGATGACCAGGGGAACGGCACGCTTGCGCGTTCAAGGAAGAAAAGTTTCCACTGGTACAAAGCGGTGATAGCCACTAACGGCGGCAGCCTGAAACGCTAAGCTGCGTCCACAGGAGGGAAAATTCGTTTTCCCTCTTCACTTTATGACAAAGAGCCAAAAAACGTGTTTTTTAGCTCTTTGGGGCAAATCAGAGAACATAATTCATTGTTTCTATTCGTTCAGGCAGCAAACCTTTTAAGAAAAATGCACTTTGTCAGTAGTCCGGGAGGGAAAACACTTTCCCTTCTTCATCTTGTCTCCTGTTACGCCACATTCACCAGCCGCTGAATAAACCCGCGCAGCCACATCAGCGCGGCGTCGCTGTTGTGGCGCTGGTGCCAGAGCAGCGCGACCTCAAACGGCGGTACTTCAACGGGAACCGGGCTGGCAGTCAGCCCCCAGGTTTTCTGCCAGCTGTCTGACAGCCCCGCAGGCACCGTTGCCAACGCGGGCATCTGCATCAGCAGGCCCGGCAGGGCGGCAAAATGCGGTGTCGTGTAGGTGATTTGGCGCGTCCGGCCGGTTTTTGCCAGCAGTGTATCTATCTGGCTGCTGGTGGCTTCGCGGTAGCTCACCAGCACGTGCTGGTGGGCCACATACTCTTCCAGCGACAGCGGAGCGCTGGCCCCTAGTTGCTGCGGTTGCCAGAGCGTCACAAAATCCATGCTGGTCAGCACCTCGCGCTCCAGCCAGCGGGCGCTTTGGTTCGCCACGCTTATCGCCATATCCAGCTCGCCGCCTTCCAGCCGTTGAGCATCGGTAAACGGATCGCTTGCCACGACGTTAATGCGCATGCCCGGCGCGTCCTGTTTTAGCGCGGGAATGAGTTTTGGCATCAGCCACATTTCAACCCAGTCAGTCATGCCGATAGTGACGGTTGCTTTGGCGCTTGCCGGGCAGAATTCCGCCTGCTGGAAAAGGGCGCTTTGCAGCTGTTCCAGCAGGGGCATCAGTTCGGTATGCAGTTCGCTTGCGCGAGCGGTCGGCTGCATGCGATGGCCGCTGCGAATAAACAGTGGGTCGTCAAACATATCGCGCAGCCGCGCCAGTGCGCCACTGACCGCGGGTTGCCCGAGATGCAGTTTGTCCGCTGCCAGTGAGACGCTTTGCTCACGAAACAGCACGGCAAAAGCGATCAGCAAATTGAGATCGATTTTGCGGAAATCATTTTCTTTGATAGTCATTATTTCTCCAATCAATTGGCGTGATGATACGCCCGACGGGATACTGACGGCAAGTGGGCTGGGGGCGTTGAGGCTGTCTCTTA